>NZ_CAUVXO010000009.1:0-5825 GCF_963555865.1 Protofrankia sp. Cr1 | reverse complement strand
TCCGAGGCGGGCACCGTCCGGAGCCCCTGCCGAACGCGCCTCGGAGCTCAGCCGTGGGTGAGCGCCGACACCGCGGCCGCGGTGTCGGCGCTCAGTTCCCACTCGGCGGCGGCGACATTGGCGAGAAGCTGCGCGGGTGAGGTCACACCGGCGATGACAGACGCCACCGCCGGTTGCGCGATCAGCCAGGCGATCGACAGTTCCAGGAGGCTGTGCCCGTCCTGGCCGGCCAGCTTCTCGAAGGCCTCGAGACGATCGTGCGTGCGGTCGGAAAGGATTTTCCCGACCACATCAGGGGCTACATGATCCCCGAGGCGGGTACCTTCGGGCGGAGCCTGCCCCCGGCGGTACTTGCCGGTGAGAACGCCGGACGCGAGCGGGAAGAACGGAAGGAACGCCATGCCATGGGCACTCGCGGCCGGCACGGTGTCGGCGAGCGCCTCCGGCCGCAACAGGTTGAGCCGGTTCTGCACGCTGACGAACGGCCGCAGGCCGTGGTCCTTTGCGGCGCGCGCCGCCTCGTCGATCTGGGCCGTTCCCACGTTCGCGCAGCCGATCTCCCTGACCTTGCCCGCCTGGACGAGCGCGTCCAGTGCGCCGAGGGTCTCCTCGATCGGAACGGTCGGGTCGGGAAAATGCAACTGGTAGAGGTCGATCCGGTCGGTACGCAGCCGCCGCAGGCTCGCCTCGACGGCTGCCGTGATCCAGCGGGGGCTCGCGCCGCCGTCACCGGGCGCCGCGCCGTAGGTCGACCCGAACTTCGTCGCGATCACCACCTTGTCACGACGTGCGGCCAGCAGACGTCCGAGCAGCTCCTCGGATGCGCCGGCACCGTACTCGTCAGCGGTGTCGAGGAAGGTCACGCCGTTGTCGACGGCCGTGTCGAGAATCGCTGCGGTCCGGGTCTCGTCGCAGGTGGTGCCGAGCTGGTTACAACCCAACCCGACGACGGATACCTCCAGGCTGCCGATTCTTCGGGTACGCATTCCCGCTCCTTCGCAATCCGCTTATAAACACTTAGTGGTCGGCGCCAACCACTTAGAGCGACCGGCAATAGGGGACGCGGCGTCGCCGGGCAGCCGGGGTCGTTACCCGAGCCCGGCGCGGCGAACTGGCCCAGCTGATGGGCCGACAGCCACGCCCCAGCCGGCCAGCGCCTCGTCGAGGCTCGCCTCGACCGGGCCGGGCGGAGTGGACGCGGGTGTGCGGCTGAAACGTGGGGCGGGCGCCGGGCGCACCGCTCCCCCGCTGTCGGTGAAGGTCTCGCGGTAGGCGATGTGCGGATGCGAGGGCGCCTCGTCCATCGACAGCACCGGGGCGAAGCAGGCGTCGGTATGTTCCAGCAGCGCGCACCACTCGTCCCGGGTCCGTGTTCTGAACACCTCGGCGAGCCTGGCCTTCATCGGCCGCCAGCCGGCCTTGTCCCACTGCGTGGCCGGATCCACCGGGTCGAGGCCGACCAGCTCCAGCAACGTGCGGTAGAAGTTGTTCTCGATCGCGCCGACCGCGACATAACGGCCGTCCGCGGTCTCGTAGACGTTGTAGAAGGGCGCACCGGTGTCCAGAACGTTGGTGCCCCGCGGGCCGTCCCACTGCCCGGCCGCGCGCATCTCATGCGTCATCATCATCAGCAGCGCGGCCCCGTCGACCATCGCCGCGTCGACGACCTGACCGAGGCCGGACGCCTTCGCCTCGAACAACGCGCACATCACGCCGAAAGCGAGCAGCATTCCGCCGCCGCCGAAGTCGCCGACCAGATTGAGCGGCGGGACCGGTGCCTGACCCTCCCGACCGATCGGGTCCAACGCGCCGGCGAGCGCAATGTAGTTGATGTCGTGGCCGGCGCTGCGGGCATAGGGGCCGTCCTGGCCCCAGCCGGTCATCCGCCCGTAGACGAGCCCGGGATTGCGAGCGAGGCAGACATCGGGGCCGACACCGAGCCGCTCGGCCACGCCTGGACGGTAACCCTCGATGAAGGCGTCCGCGGCGTCGGTGAGCGCGAGCACCGCGGCCACCCCGGCCGGATCCTTCAGGTCGACGGTCACCGTCCGCCGGCCGCGGGCGAGTAGCGCGGGCGCCAGCTCCACCCTGGTCTCGGGCGACCGATCCACCGAGACGACGTCCGCCCCCATGTCGGCGAGCAGCATCGCCGCGAACGGTCCGGGCCCCTGACCGGCCAGCTCCACGACGCGTACCCCACGCAATGGTCCGCCGGATGCGGTCACCTGCTTCTCGACCATGGCACGCCCATCTTGTCTGCTTGTCTGCTTGTCTGCTTGTCAGTGCCGTCCACCAGAGGTGGCACGGTCACACTGTCAACCGTCACTTGTTGTAACAGATCGCTTCTTGTAACGGGTCACGTGTTCACTTGTTACTGAAAACGGGGGCGCGCTTGGTGAGAAAGGCCGCCTCGGCCTCGCGGCAGTCCTCGGTCAGGCTGGCAAGGATCTGGGTGCGGTTCTCCACCTGCATGGCGGCGTCGAGACTCGGGGCGTCGATGTTGTTCCAGAGCACCTGCTTGGTCATCCGGACTCCGAACGGACTGTTGGCCACGATCGCCGAAGCGATCGACACCGCCTCGTCCACCACCGTGCCGTCGTCGACGACCCGCAGGACAAGACCGTTGTCCTTGGCCTCCGGCGCGTCGATGAGCCGGCCGGTCAGCATCATCTCGGCCGCCGCCGTCGGCCCGACGATCCGGGGCAGGAAGTAGCTGGTGCCCATGTCTGCACCCGACAGCCCGATCCGGACGAAGGCGACGTTGAAGCGGGCGGAGCGTGCGGCGAGACGGATGTCCGCGGCCAGTGCGATGGCCAACCCCGCGCCGGAGGCCGGGCCGTTGACCGCGGCGATGACCGCCTGCGGCAGCTCGTGAACGGCCTTGATCAGTCGGGACGCGCGGGCCTGCCAGGCCATCCCGAACTGGATCCGCCCCAGATCGGAGGCGGCGGGGTCGGCGCCGAGGTCACGCAGGTCCTGGCCCGAGCAGAAGCCGCGGCCCGCACCGGTGATCACCAGAACTCGGGTCGAGGTGTCCCGGGAGAGGGCGTCGACGGTCTCCTCGATCTCGTCGTACATCTTCAGCGTGATCGCGTTGAGCCGATCCGGCCGGTTGAGGGTGAGGACTGCGACATGCGGAGCCGCTTCCTCGATACTGATGGTTTCCAAGGCTGCACCACTCCTTCAGCCGGGGCGGCCCTGCCCCTGGTGACGACCTGCGCGCTCCGGCGACAACATGGGCGACAATGCGTCCATGTCAAACCGACGCGTCAAACTCGACGCGTCAGACCCGACGCCTCAGACCCGACGCCTCAGAACGGATGGGTGGGGATCGATGCGGCGGGATCGCGGCTGCCGACGCTACGCTCCAGCGCTCTGGTAGTGCAATGTGTTTGATGGTCTAACTCTAACGGGATAGCCTCCGATTCTGATCGACAGCCAGTCGGATCGACAGAGATCAGATCGGCTCAGCCAGGCCGTGGCTACGTGCAGGCCGTGGCTAGGTGGACGAGGGGACGGGACACGTGAAGGTCGATGCGGGCGGGATCCTCGATCCGACCGGAGCGGCAGCCCTGGCGCAGGATGCCCAGGCCCGAGGCTACGACGGGCTCTGGCTCGGCGAGACCGCGCATGACCCCCTGATCGGCGTGGCCCTGGCCGCGGCGGGCACGGACCGCATCCAGGTCGGCACGAGCATCGCCGTTGCCTTCGCCCGCAGCCCGATGAACCTGGCGATGGCGGCGAACGACCTCCAGCTCGCCAGCGGCGGCCGGTTCCTGCTCGGGCTGGGGACGCAGATCAAACCCCACATCACCCGCCGTTTCAGCATGCCGTGGTCCAGGCCGGCCGCCCGCATGCGCGAGCTCGTCCTGGCGATCCGGGCGATCTGGGACTGCTGGAACGACGGCGCGGAGCTGAACTTCCGCGGCGAGTTCTACACCCACACACTCATGACACCGTTCTTCAACCCCGGCCCGAACCCGCACGGACGCCCCCCGGTGCTCCTCGCGGGCGTCGGCGAGCTCATGACGAAGGTCGCGGGCGAGGTCGCCGACGGTTTTCTCTGCCATCCCTTCACCACCGAGCGTTTTCTGCGGGAGGTGACGCTCCCGGCGCTGACGACCGGGCGTGAGTCCGCTGACGGAACGCTCGACGGCTTCACCATCGCCGGAGCACCCTTCGTCGTCACCGGCCACGACGAGCAGGCGCTGGCTGACGCAGCGCGCGGTACCCGCAAGCAGATAGCGTTCTACGCCTCGACGCCCGCCTACCGACCCGTCCTGGAGATCCACGGCTGGGGCAGCCTCCAGGAGCAGCTCAACCTGCTGTCCAAGCGGGGAGCCTGGGACGAGATGGGCGACCTCATCGACGACGATGTCCTCAACGCCTTCGCCGTCGTGGGCGAGCCCGACGACATCGCGCCCGAGCTCCGCCGGCGCTACGGCGACGTCATGACACGGGTCAGCCTCAACACTCCGTACACGTCCGACGAGAAGCTGTGGCCAGACATCGTGGCCGCCCTCCAGGTCTCCTGAATCCGCTCGCTCATAGCTCGTAAACGTCGCAGCTCCCAGAAGGAAGCGGCCCATGCCACCTCTCGCGGTCATGTTCACCTTCTCGGTTCCACCGGAAAAGATCGACGATGCGATCGCAATACTGGCCGAAATCAGCGCGGCCATGACGATCGAGGAGCCCGCCGCCCTGATGCACGTCTCCCACCAGCGCGCCGACAAGCCGGGTTCGTTCGCCTTCTACGAGCTCTACCCGGACGAGGCTGCATTCAAGGTCCACGGCAAGGGTCCGATCATGACAGCGGTCGGTAGCCGGTTGAACGCCCTGATGGAGCAGCCGGGCAAGGGCTTCATCCTCAACCCGGTGACCGGCGTCGGCCTACCCACCTGAACCTGGAGTCGGCGGGTTCAAACGGTCGTAGCGACGACCTGCCGGCCGACCGGCAGGTGTGCTCCTGATCGTCAGGCCCGGACGGTGTCAGCCGCCGGCCTGGGCGCGATGGTGACGCGATCTGCCGGCAGGGTTTTATACAAGCCTGCCTTGACAGGGTGATATAAAACTTGTTGTGACTCTGAGTCGTGAACAACTCCGCCACGAGGCGGACAGGGCGATCGACGGGGTGCTCGGGGGGTGCGAAGCGCGAGAGCTGGAGTCGCAGACGCTCGACTTCAAGGAGCTCAAGCGTCCCGCGGGCAACGACCGCGACCCGCTGAAGGCGGCGGCTGCCGACCTCGCCGAAGCGGTGGCATGTCTGGCCAACAGTCGGGGAGGAACGATCATCGTTGGCGTACGCGACGACCGCGCCGGACCTGCGGCCCTCGTGGGTGTACCGACCGACCTCGACACTGACGATCTTCGCCATCGAATATGGCAACACACGTCGCCACCACTTGTAGTTGATATTGAAAGTCGCATCACGCAGGGCACGCGCCTGCTACTCATCACCGTGGAAACGGCGTTCGACCTGATTCGGGCTGGTGGAAAACTCCGCGAACGGATTGGCACATCCTGTGAGCCGATGACTTCTGGCCGGGAAACTGTCATCCGTGATGAGCGTCGCGGATACGACTGGTCCGCCGAGCCCACGCACCTGGGGGTCGACGACGTGTCCCCACGCGCGGTCGAGGAGGCACGCCGTGGGCTCACCGAGGCGGGTGACTCCCAGAGCCGCCGGCGCGCCGAGCTGAGCGTCCCCGACCTCTTGCGTGAGTGCGCGGTTCTGGACGAAAACGGGCATCTCACGCGGGGCGGCGCCCTGATGTTCAGCAACCTGCACCCTTTCGCCGCCGATCCGGCGATCCAGTACCTGCGCC
>NZ_CAUVXO010000008.1:35552-41861 GCF_963555865.1 Protofrankia sp. Cr1 | reverse complement strand
GCGCAGGGCCCGCAGCCGACGGACCAGCCGAATCGCCACGGCGAATACGAGAACCGCCAGTGAACCGCCGGTTATCGCCACGGCGATGACCCCGAAGACCGTCGACTTCACCAGGATCCGCAGTGGCGGACCGGCCGACAGCGGTCGGCCGGCGGGAGTGAGTATCTGGATGTCCACGGGGAACGTACCGGCACCTTCGGCATCGACGTCGACCTCGATCTGCTCCTTCTGCAGGGCGGGTACTATAAGTACCACTCTTGTTGCTGATCGTAGTCGCGAGTGGTCTGTGGACGCCAGGGAGAGGACCACGTTGACAGTAAACGTGGTGTTGTTCTCGAGGGTGACCGGAACCTTGCCGTGTTTGCTTGTCAGCGACACGCTCCGGGACGCGACCACCCGGATGCCCTCCCGCAGGGCGCGTACCGCCCCGGCGACACCCGAGCTCAGGGTGTCCGCGCCGTCCGTGCCCGCGGCGCCCATCCGCCAGGCGACCGACTCGGTTGCGGTGAGGGTGTTCTCCATCGCGTCAATGCCGGCGGCCGTGCAGTTGCGCTGTCCCGGTGACCCGGAGCCCTGTGGACACAGTACGGACTTGAGGGCCTGTACCTGATTGCGCAGATCCTCTGCGGCGATCATCCGGGTGACGGGCAGCTCTGCCGCCCGGGCCCAGGCGGGGTATCCGAGGGGACCGCGTTCGCCGCTCGCGGCAGCCGAACCCGCCGCGGTACCCGCCGCCGGTGTCCCGATCAGTGGCACCGGCCGGGAGAACGGAGTCGACAGGCTGCCCAACACCTCCTGCGCCCAGTCGGCCGGCGGGTCCCAGTAGCGGGGCAACGCCAGCGTCTGTGCCCGGGCGAGACCCGGACGCTCGGCTGTGATCATGGCGAGTTCGGCGATGAGATCGTGGAAGGACTCTGCCTGGGTCGAGCGATCGGGCGGCGTCGTGGTCCCGGTCGCGAGCCTGGCCAGTTCCGTGTCGGCGGCCAGTGCCCGGGTGACACCACCGGACGTCACGATGGTGGTGCTCGCCGCGGGGGTGTAGCCCTTGTCCGGGTCCTTCGGCGGCAGCAGTCGGGCGTCCGTGATCACGGTGGTGACACCCATCCGGCGCAGCAGGTCGAGCGTGGTCTGGTCGACGAATCCGCCGGCGGGGTAGGCGATCGTCGTGTCCGGTGTGCGACCGATGGCGTTGGCGATGACGGTCTGGCCGGTCAGCAGCGCCACCAGGATGCTGTGGAACTCCTGCGCCCGGGTCAGCGCCACGACGTCGACGTCGCCGTAGGGTAGGGCGAAGATCGTGCCGCCCGCCTCCGCGAACGCCTTCAGCTTTGCCAGGAAGGTCGCGGCATCCCGGCTCGGGCGTCGGGGGCTCGGACCGGACGGTGTGGCCACCTCGTACGGGCCGTCAGCGATGATTTTCAGGGTCTGCACGAGGATCGGGTCAACCGCGAGGGTGACGGTCGGTGCCTGCTCGCCCTGGGCCGCAACGACGGCGTTCAGCAACCGGTCAAGGCGGCCACCCGGTGCGACGAGGTCGGTCAGGCCATCGTCGGTGAGCCGACCGTCCGCGCGCAGCCGTGGCACGTCCGCGAGCGGCAGCACAACCGAGATCGGCGTGGGTGCGGTGACGTCGACGGGAGCCCAGACCAGGAAGGTGTATGTCGTACCGACAATTCTGCGCTGGCCGGCTACCGTTCCGGTCGCGGTGATCCGCACCGGGTACACCTTCAGCGCCGCAGGCAGGTTCAGGCCGGCCGGGTTGGCGCTTGCGGTGAATGCCGCCGGCAGCGCGCCCGGCACCAGCGGGCTCGCAATCGGTTGGGAGGCAACCGCCGTCGGGTAGCTCAGCGCGGCCGCCGCGGCCGCGTTGGCACGTAGGTTCGCGAGGTCACCGCGGCTGGACATCGAACGGCCGAGGTCGACCCGTACCTCAAGGTTTGAGACCTGGACAGTCCCGGTGAGTTTCAGGCGGCCCGTCACCTTCAACGGCGACTGGGGCCTTCCGATCTGGGTGAACTCGTCGATGTCGATACGTACCGGTTGTTCGGAAGCGTTCGCGGGAGTGGTCGAAGCCACGAGTGACGATCTGTTCAGCCGTGGGCTCGAAAGGCCTGGCCGGGCTGGGGACAAACCTGTGGATACCCGGGTGGAAGCTGTGGATACTCCGGTGGATTCTGTGGACGCCGGGTCTGGCTGCGCGCGGACCGAGGTTGTTTCCAGCGTCAGCATGGCGAGTGACATCAGGATCAAAGTGATCATTCTGATGCTCCGGAACGTCAGAGAATCACCGCGGTGTGTCACGTGGTGTCCGTGAGAATGCCGGGCACCTGGCTTAGGAGCCTGCGTTCGTCGTCGTAGGCAAGTAGTTCGCGGACCTCCACCAGCGGGACCCAGGCGACTTCGCTGACCTCCACATCGGCGTCCGACAGCTCCCCGGCTGTCCGTAGCAGAAGATAGTGGTGAACGGTCTTGTGCACGCGTGCCCGTCCGGCCACGAACCAGAAGTCGATCGTGCCGAGCCGACCGAGTACCCGTCCGGTCACACCAGTCTCCTCCGCCACCTCCCGAACCGCTGCCTGTTCCGCGGTCTCGCCGCCTTCGACGTGCCCTTTCGGCAGCGACCACAACAGTCGGCCACGGCGGTCACGGCGCGCGATCAGCGCTGCGTTCGCCATTTCTGAAGGGTCATCCAGGACGAGCCCGCCCGCCGAAGTTTCCTCTACCCGCCGAAGTCGCCGACGAGGGGATGTCGAGGACGGGGACATGAGCTGATCGTACGAGTCGTCCGCGTCACACCCGCTGTGCACGGTCGCTGTCGGACATCGGCTCCGCCATCGCGCTGACGCCGGTCCTGCGGTGGTGGATCGCCGGCGATTGCGCGTCGACGGGTGGCCGGCCGGTGGAGGGCAGGGGCGGCCGATACGCTGAAAGAGTGTCGGTGATCTGCCTGGACAACCCACGTGACTCCGCGGAACGGGCTGTCAGTGCCCTTCTCAAGGTACCGGCTCCCGCCGACGACTTGGGGCAGCTCTTTGCCGGTGCCGGCCACAGCCTGTACCTCGTCGGTGGTTCGGTCCGGGACGCACTGCTCGGCCGCCTGAACGTCGACGCCGCGGCCGATGGCCTGGGTGTGGCCGATCTCGACTTCGCCACCGATGCCCGTCCGGAGCGTGTCCTTGAGATCACCCGTGGCTGGGCGGACGCCACCTGGGAGGCCGGGATCGCGTTCGGAACCGTCGGTCTGATCCGCCACGGGGTGCGGTTCGAGGTGACCACCTACCGCACTGAAGCGTATGACCGGACATCGCGGAATCCGACAGTTGCCTACGGTGACACGCTGGAAGGCGATCTCGTCCGTCGCGACTTCACCGTGAACGCGATGGCGGTGTCCGTGCCCGGCCACGAGTTCATCGACCTGTTCGGCGGCATGGCGGACCTCGCCCGCAAGGTGCTGCGGACCCCGGGTTCCCCCGAGGCGTCCCTGGACGACGATCCGCTGCGTATTCTGCGGGCCGCCCGGTTCGAAGCGCAGCTCGGGCTGATCCCGGTCGGCGAGCTGGTCGCGGCGATGCGCTCCAGGACACCCCGGCTGACGATCGTCTCGGTCGAACGCATCCGGGATGAGCTGCGCAAGCTCATGGTCGGCGCCGACCCGGTGGCCGGGTTGGAACGGTTGGTGGACATCGGGGTCGCGGACATCGTCCTGCCGGAGCTGCCCGCACTGCGGATGGAGATCGACGAGCACCACCAGCACAAGGACGTCTACACCCACACCCTGACCGTGTTGCGCCAGGCGATCGCGCTGGAGGACCCGCTGCCCGACGGTGGCCCGGACGAGGTGCTGCGCTGGGCCGCCCTGCTGCATGACATCGGCAAGCCACGGACCCGCCGGCACGCACCCGGCGGCGGAGTCTCCTTTCACCACCACGAGGTGGTCGGACGCGACATGACCCGCAAACGGCTGGCGGAGCTGCGGTTCCCCAAGGACGTCGCGGACGCGGTCACCCTGTTGGTGTTCCTGCATCTGCGGTTCCATGGCTACGGTCGCGGCGAGTGGACCGACGCGGCGGTCCGGCGGTACGTCCACGATGCCGGGCCGGCGCTGTCCCGGCTGCACAAACTCGTCCGGTCGGACTGCACGACGCGCAACCGGCGCAAGGCCGAGATGCTGGCTGCGACCTACGACACGCTTGAGGAGCGGATCGCCCGGCTGTCCGAGCGCGAGGAGATCGCCGCGATCCGCCCGGAACTCTCCGGGGACGACATCATGGAGCTGTTGGGCCTCTCGCCCGGGCGGCTGGTCGGCCAGGCGCGGGCGCACATGCTCGATTTCCGTTTCGAGGCGGGTCTGGTAGGACGGGAAGCGGCCGAGACCGAACTCCTGCGCTGGGCGCGGGAGAACGACGTCCCGCTTCCCGGCGACCTGCCTGACCTGCCTGACCTGCCTAATCTGCCTGACCAGGCAACCTAGCTCGACCCGCCCGCAGGCCCACCACATCGGGCGGTCCTTTTCGGTGGGCCGATGTGGTGTGCCGGCTTTCGAATCGCACTCACACCCTGCGTTCCAGCCGTTCACACGCGGCGCGGTCACGATCGACTTCGTTCCTCTGCCGAGTGGTTCGGGATGCGAGCCGCCGGCGGCGTGGAAGAACGAACGTCGCGCCGTTTCCGGCTCCGCTCGGAGGACGGAGAAGGAGGCATGTGGTGTCCGCACGACATCGACATCTCGGACGGCGGGCGCGGTTCGGCATCGCCGGCGTACTCGGCGTCATCGCGATGGCAGCCGTGATTATTCCCGTGGTGCGATCCGGGCCATCCGCGAGGAGTTCCGCGCCGCTGGCCGCGGTGAACGTGGCGAAGAGCGACAGTCGGCCGAATTTCGTGTTCATCCTTGCCGACGACCTGGACGCGACCACCTCGCCGTACTGGGAGGCCATGCCGCACACGGCCGCCCTCATCCGGGACAGTGGGCTGACGTTCACCAACAGCTTCGCTCCGACGCCCATCTGCTGCCCGGCTCGCGGCACGATCCTGACCGGAAAGTACGGCCACAACACCGGCGTGCTCACCAACTCCGGTGACGTCGGTGGTTGGGCCACGTTCGCGGCGAACGGTAACGAGGAGAAGACCTTCGCCAAATACCTGCATGACGCCGGGTACCGCACCGGTCTCGCCGGAAAGTACATGAACGGAATTGAGAACGAGCCGGAGCACATTCCGCCGGGCTGGTCGGAATGGTATGGCAGCGTCAACAACAATTTCTACACCGGATACAACTACACGCTGAACGAGAACGGCACGATGGTGGCGTACGGCGGTCCGGATAATCCGGCCAACTACTCGACCGACGTAGTCGCCGCCAAGTCCACGGACTTCATTCGCCGGGCCGCCACTGACGGCACGCCGTTCTTCTGGTACGCGGCGTCCACCGCGCCGCACCTGCCCCTGCCACCGGCGCCCCGGGACGCCAACAACCCGTTTGCCAGCGCCACCGCTCCGCACAGCCCGAACTTCCTCGAGCCCGATGTCTCGGACAAGCCGTGGTGGCTCTCGTCCAGCGCGACCGAGCGGTCCGCTCAGGTGCTGGCCACCAACAACTGGGACTACCAGAACCGGATGGGGTCGCTGTACGCCCTCGACGACATGGTGGCGAACATTGTGACTACCTTGCGTGACACCGGAAAGCTGGACAACACCTATCTCGTCTTCACCTCGGACAACGGCTACAACCTCGGTTCGCACCGTCTCGTCCAGAAGATGGCCCCGTACGAGGAGTCGTTGCGGGTGCCGTTGGTTATCGCCGGACCCGGCATCAAGGCGGGTACGGACAGTCACATGGTCGCGCAGATCGACCTGGCGCCGACCTTCCTGGAGCTGGCCGGGGTGAGCGTTCCAGCCGACGTCGACGGGCAGTCGCTCGCCGGCATGCTGCACGGCCAGCAACCGCCGTCGTGGCGCAGTGACCTGTTGGGGCAGTATGCGGGCCCCGGCGAGGACGGCCAGGACGGGATCGCCGCCGAGCAGGTGACCAACGCGACCGCTCACTATCTGGACCTGCCACCGTGGACAGGTCTGCGGACCGAGCGTTACCTCTACGTCCGCTGGTATGACGTCGACCGGGCGCCCAAGGTCCACCAGTACGAGCTTTACGACCTGGCGGCCGACCCGTACGAACTCACGAACCTGCTCGCCACCCCGGCGGGTATGGCACAGAACGCGGCTCTGGTCGCCCAGCTCGACGCGCGGCTGAACCAGCTAGCCACCTGCGCCGGAGCGTCCTGCCGGACCTGACCGGACTGACCGGACTGA
>NZ_CAUVXO010000008.1:34613-35377 GCF_963555865.1 Protofrankia sp. Cr1 | reverse complement strand
GCCTGTGGAAAACTCGCCCTTCTTGTGGACAATTTGCTTGCAAGCAGTTCGTCTGCGCTATCCTGATCGCATGGCTACTCCAGAACCGGTCTGCTATGACCTCGAGGTCGTCGTTGACGACCACCTCGTCTCCGAGCTGGAGCGTCACGGCGTCCCGCGAGGCCGCCGCGCACGTCTCCACCTCGAGCTCGTCCCTGCCGTAACCGGGATGGACGCCGGCCCCGCCTCCGACGGGTCCGGTTGGCCGCCGCCATGGTTCGCCAGCTTCGACGGCGATCCGGACCTTGGCGAGCGGGCCAGTGAGATCGTCAATGCGACTGTGGGGTCACATTGATCGTTGATGCAGGGCCGATCGTGGCGGCTGCCAACCGCAAGGATCGCCATCATGCTGCGAGCCTGGATCTCCTCAGTCCGGAGAAGGGGCCGTTCATCGTTCCACCGCCGGTTGTCGCAGAGGTTTGTCACCTTCTCCAGAGGGACGCGGGCCCTCGTGTCGAAGCACAGTTCCTGCGGTCGTTTGTCGCCGGTCATTTCGCTGTCGCCGAACTGAAAATTGCGGATCTTGATCGTATGGCGGATCTCGTTGATCGGTATGCGGACTTCCCTCTCGGTGGGGTGGACGCGTCGGTCATCGCGCTCGCTGAGCGGTTGGGCGTCACGGAGATCGCCACGCTGGACCGCCGTCACTTCGGCGTCGTCCGGCCGAAGCACGTTGAAGCCTTCACCCTCCTGCCGAACTGACCTGCCGAACTGACCTGCCGAAC
>NZ_CAUVXO010000008.1:30680-34136 GCF_963555865.1 Protofrankia sp. Cr1 | reverse complement strand
CTGTTCGAGCTGACCGGATTCCGGCGGCTTTTCAGCTCCCGACTGACCTCGCAGACGGCGGACGGGGTCTTCCAGGCGAGTTTGGTCAGCTATGTGCTGTTCTCGCCGGAGCGGGCGACCTCCGCCGCGGCGCTGGCGACATCGCTGGCGATCGTGGTGCTGCCGTTCAGTGTCATCGGACCGTTCGCCGGGATCCTGCTCGACCGGGTGTCGCGGCAGCGGGTGCTGGTGGTCAGCGCGCTGGCCCGGGCCGTACTGCTCGCCATCCTCGTCGTGCTGATCGCCGCCGGCCATACCGGTGCCGACTTCTATGCGGCCGCATTGGCGGTGGTGAGCGTCAACCGGTTTGTGCTCGCCGCGCTGTCCGCGGGCCTGCCGGTGGTCGTCCCTGCGGGGCGGCTCGTCACGGCGAACGCCGTATCGACGACCGCCGGCACGCTTGCGACCCTCATCGGCGCCGGTATCGGCAGTGGTCTGCGGGGGCTGATCGGCGGGGACGACGCGGGTGTCGCCTTTGTGGCTGCGCTCTCCGGCGTCGTCTACCTGCTTGCCGCGGGGACCGCCGCCCGAGCGGGCCGGGGCGAGTTCGGCCCCGTGCACGCCACGCCCGGGCAGGGCGTTCTTGGCGAGGTCGGGCAGGTGGTCCTGGAACTGGCGGACGGAGCGGGTCACCTGTGGCGGCGGGCGCCGGCCCGGTACGCCCTGGCCGCCTTGACCGGTTCCCGGGCGTCATATGGTCTTACATCGGTTATGGCGATCCTGCTCTACCGTAACTACTTCACGGGCGCCGTCGGAGGTCTGGCGGGCCTTGCCCTGCTGGTGGGCGCCGGCGGGTTGGGAACGGTCACGGCCGCTTTCGTGACGCCGCGGGTGACCCGCCGGGTCAGCAAGCAGATGTGGATCATCTTCGTGCTGCTCGGCGCCGGGATCATCGAGATCTCCCTGTGTCTGCCGTTCAGCTCGGCGCTGTTGATCGTCGCGTCGGTGCCGATCGGGTTCGCCGCCCAGGCCAGCAAGATCTGTGTCGACACGATCGTGCAGGAACAGATCGACGACGCCTACCGGGGGCGCGCCTTCGCCCTCTACGATCTCCTGTTCAACGTCGCCTACGTGGCCGCTGCCGCGCTCGCGGCGATCACCCTGCCGGCCACCGGCAGGTCGGCGGTTATGGTGCTGGTCGCCGGAGCCGGGTACATCGTGTGCGCGCTGCTGTACCTGAGCAGGCGGACGTCCGACCCGTCCGACCCGTCTGATCTGGACGGCTTCGGGGGAGTGGAGGTCCGCCGGTTGCCGAGCGCCGCAGCGCAGCCGGGCCCGATGACAACGGTTCCCACCAGGACTGCGACCTGACGCCTGACGCCTGACGCCTGACGCGCAGCTGACCGCGGTCAGACGGTGAGCGACGACGAGAGTGGCCCGGCCGCCCCCTCCGGGTGGCCGGACCACTCTCGTACATCCCGGGTCGCCTTGCGCGGGACGCCTCGCGCGGGGCGTCCTACTCGCCGCGGATGAACGCCTCCAGCTTGTCACGTGCGACGTTGTCGCGGTACTGCTCCGGCGGCGACTTCATGAAGTAGGAGGATGCGGCGACCAGCGGCCCCCCGACACCCCGGTCAAGAGCGATCTTGGCGCAGCGAACCGCGTCGATGACCACACCGGCACTGTTCGGCGAGTCCCACACCTCAAGTTTGTACTCCAGGTTCAGCGGCACATCGCCGAACGCGCGTCCTTCGAGGCGGACATAGGCCCACTTGCGGTCGTCGAGCCAGGAGACGTAGTCGGACGGGCCGATGTGGATGTTGTCCCGGCCCATGTCGTGGGAGAGCTGAGACGTCACTGCCTGTGTCTTGGAAATCTTCTTGGACTCCAGCCTGTCCCGCTCGAGCATGTTCTTGAAGTCCATGTTGCCGCCGACGTTGAGCTGCATCGTGCGGTCCAGGACAACGCCCCTGTCTTCGAACAGCTTTGCCAGGACGCGGTGGGTGATTGTCGCGCCCACCTGCGACTTGATGTCGTCCCCGATGATCGGCAAGCCGGCCGCGCGGAACTTCTCCGCCCATTGCGCGCGGCCCGCGATGAAGACCGGCAGGCAGTTGACGAACGCGACGCCCGCGTCGATCGCGGCCTGGGCATAGAACTTCGCCGCGTTCTCGGAGCCGACCGGCAGGTAGCAGACAAGGACGTCGACTCGGGACTCACGCAGCGTGGCCACCACGTCCACGGGTTCCTCGTCGGATTCGGCGATCGTCTCGCGGTAATAGTGACCAAGGCCGTCCAGAGTGTGGCCGCGGGCGACGGTGACGCCCAGTGGCGGCACATCGGCAATCTTGATGGTGTTGTTCTCGCTGGCGACGATCGCCTCGGACAGATCGCGTCCGACCTTCTTGGCGTCGACGTCGAACGCCGCGACGAACTCCAGGTCCCGAACGTGGTACTGGCCAAGCTGGGTGTGCATCAGGCCCGGTACCTGCGCCGACGGCTCAGCGTCGCGATAGTACTCGATCCCCTGGACGAGGGATGCGGCGCAGTTGCCCACACCGACAATAGCGACACGTACCGAACCCATGACGGTCTGCTCCCTTTGGCTGTGTGTGAAGCGGTATTGGTTGTGGACGCTGGTGGGTGGGGCGGGGATGCGGGCCCTGCGGTGCCGCCGAACTACCCGGTGGGCGGGACTGCGTCGCCGTTGTCCTCCCGGCCCGGTGGCGTCGGCACGCTGGCCGGAAGGTGCGCGATCATGGATCCTCCTGCGCACCTGGAGACCCGGTTGATTGTGGAGCTGCGGGCAGGTCTGGTGGCAGCCCCGCGGACACGGCGGTCGGCGGTGGTTGCGTCCGTCCGGTCTCGGCCCGTTCGGTTTCGATCAGTTCAGTGAGCCAGCGGACCTCGCGCTCGACGGACTCGAGGCCGTGGCGCTGCAGCTCGAGGGTGTAGGAGTCGAACCGCTCGCGGGTCCTGGTCAGGGCGGACCGGACCTTCTCACGCCGTTCCTCCAACCGGCCGCGTCGACCTTCGAGGATGCGCAGTCGGACAGCCGCGTCGGTCTTGCCGAAGAAGGCGAACCGGACGCCGAACATCTCGTCCTCCCAGGAGGACGGCCCGCCCTCACCGAGCAGGGTGACGAGGCGTTCCTTGCCCTCGGCTGTGAGGGTGTAGACAACGCGGCTGCGGCCGCCGAGGCGACCCGCGGCACTGGAGTCGTCGGCGGTGACGTAGCTCTCGGCCGCGAGCTTGCGCAGGCATGGATAGAGGGACCCGTAGCTGAAACGGTGGAAGGTACCCAGCACGGTGTTCAGCCGCTTCCGCAGCTCGTAGCCGTGCATCGGACTCTCCGAGAGCAGCGCGAGGACGGCCAACTCCAGCATTGCCGCTCCCTCCACCGTAATCGACCTGGCGGTTGTCTGATCCAGCGAGTGCCTGAACCGATGGTTGTGATCTGGCTATTTTGATCTCGTC
>NZ_CAUVXO010000008.1:26976-30268 GCF_963555865.1 Protofrankia sp. Cr1 | reverse complement strand
AGCGGTCAGACATATCGCTTCGATACATCGAGGATGCCACTTCGGGGAATCCAAGGCAACAACGGATGTCTGGTGTGGAACGGCGAGATGGTTGGATCGTGTCTCGGCCGGCCGTGGCACACCGTGTTCGGAGGGTTCTCCGGCGCTCGGGGCGCATCTGTCCGGACCGTCTGCCGGGTCCCCGCATCCGGCGTACCGTCTTTGCCATGCGCCCACGGTCGGTTATCGACTACGCGCTCGCCCGGCGAGCGACACTCGCTGACCTGCATGCGGGCAGGGTGTCGACGACAGACGTCTGTGACGCTCACCCATATCTGCTCCGGGCAGCCAGATATCATGGCGAGGCGACCACCCGGCGCTGTCCGGTCTGTCGTAACGAACCTTTGATCAACGTGACGTACACCTACGGTGACGAGCTTGGCGTGAACTCCGGGCGGGTCCGCCCCACCAGGGATCTGCCGGCGCTGGAACAGCGCTTCAGCGAGCTGAACGTCTATGTCGTGGAGGTCTGCACCTCCTGTGGCTGGAACCATCTGACCACGTCTTTTGTGATCGGGACCGGCCAGCCACGAGTCAGGCGGGGGAGCCGTCGGCGCACGGCAGACTAAGAGCGCCCGCACGCCCTTTGGCCGGGCTGGCTGTGTGGGGCCTCCGGGCGTGCGGAAGGGCCACGATCGCACGCCCTTTGGCCGGGCTGGCTGTGTGGGGCCTCCGGGCGTGCGGAAGGGCCACGATCGCACGCCCTTTGGCCGGCTGAGGCCGGTTTTGCCGGAGCCGGTGTGGGTGCGTCCAGGTGGGGCGGCGTAGCGTCTCCCGGCAGCCACCGACCATGCGGGGTCCGTACCCCCTGCCGCAACGGACGGGACTGTCAGTGAGGCCACCCTACGATCGGGATGTGCACCCGCGCGACGATGACAACGCACGTACGCACGTGCGCCGTCCGCCGGTCCGCCGGGACCATCCCCGTACCGCCGGTTCGGGCGCGCCCGATCGTGGTCCCGACGGCCGGGGTGGGGCGCGCGACAGCCGCTACGACACGACGGACCGCGCCGCGATGGAACGCATCGGCGTCCGCGAGCGCACCGGCGACTCCACCACCTACGTGCGCCGCCCTCGCCCGGATGACGTGCCCGCCGCGGCTGCGGGTGACGCCCTTGATCAGGTCGGCGACCCCCCGGCCCGGCGTGCGGGTCGCCGCGCGGCCGCGTCCACGGTCAGGAAGGGTCAGGGCAAGCACGGTCCGATGTTCTGGCGAAACCGTCCACGGTGGTTGCGCCGGCTGGTCCTGCTCGGGCTGTTGTCCAGCGTGCTGATGGTCGCAGCCCTGGTGGCGCTCGTCCTGGCCTTCACAAAGGTGCCGCTGCCGGCAACGGTGAACACCGCCGAACAGACGTCGGTCATCACCTACGCCGACGGCCGGACCGAAATCGCCAAGATCGGAACGGTCAACCGGACGAACGTCCCGCTCTCCCAGGTGTCGGTGGACGCCCAGCACGCGGTGCTGGCCGCCGAGAACAAGAACTTCTACAGCGAGCCCGGCATCTCCCCGAAGGGGATCGCCCGCGCGATCTGGGTGAACCTCAGTGGTGGCGAGATCGCCCAGGGCGGTTCCACCATCACCCAGCAGTACGCCAAGAACGCCTATCTGACCCAGGAACGGACCTTCTCCCGGAAGTTCAAAGAGATCGCCATGGCGATCAAGATCGATCAGCAGTACTCCAAGGATGATGTGCTGGAATTCTACCTGAACACGATCTACTTCGGCCGTGGATGCTACGGCATCGAGGCCGCGGCCAAGACCTACTTCGGCAAACCCGCCAAGGACCTCACGGCCGAGGAGGGCGCGGTCATCGGCGGGCTGATCCGCTCCCCGAACGCGCTCGACCCGCGGGCGACCCCGGCCGCCGCCGAGCGTCGCTGGCACGAAGTGATCGACACGATGGCCGCCAAGGGATGGTTGGACGCGACCCGCGCCGGTCCCGACAAGAAGCCACCGGTGACCAAGGAATGGGACAAGTCCAACGGCCTGGCGGTGTCATCGCCACAGGCCGCCTACATTCGTGACCAGGTCAAGGCCGAGCTGATCGCCGCCGGTATCACCGAGCAGCAGATCAACCTCCAGGGTCTGCGCATTCAGACCAGCATTGATCAGGGTCGCCAGACGGCCGCCTACCTGGCCGTCACGAACGTGCTCCAGAAGCCGTCCACGGCCGTGCCCGATCTGCGAACCGGGCTGGTCGCGGTCGAACCGAGCACCGGGCGGGTCCTTGCCTGGTATGGCGGTTCGATCTACGGCAAGGGTGCGAACGGCCAGACCTTCTGGGAGGACAACGTCTCAGAGGCGAAGGTGCCGCCCGGGTCGACGTTCAAGCCGATCACGCTGGCGACCGCCCTGACGCACGGCGCGAGCCTGAACTCGACCTATGAGGCCCCGGACGTGCTGAAGATTCCCGGAAACTCCGCCGACGGCACTGGAACCTACGTCGTTCACAACGACGAGGAACACGGCAACTTCGGCTATCCCAACCTGGTCAAGGCAACCGCGGAGTCCATCAACACCGTGTTCGTGCCACTCGGTATCACCGCCGGGATCGACAACGTGATCTCCACCGCGCGCGCCCTCGGCGTGTCCAAGGACGTCGCGCTCACCGACGACGCCGGGGTTACGCTGGGCCGGGACGGCATCAGCGCAAAGAACATGGTCGCGGTCTACAGCACCTTCGCGAACGGGGGCAAGGCGACCACCCCACACCTCGTCGACCGGGTCGTCGACGGCAAGGGAAAGGTCATCTACGAGGGTCCGACGGGATCGACGACCGCACTGTCTGGCGAGTGTGACCGCGGATGTGACCTACGCTCTGCAGTCGGTCATCAAGGACGGCACCGGCAAGGCCGCGCAGTTGGCCGACGGCCGTCCGGTGGCTGGCAAGACCGGTACCACCGACAAGTTCCGGACCGCATGGTTCTGCGGTTATGTGCCGCAGGTGGCGGCCTGCGTGAACATGTTCCGCGGGGACGGCGGGGTGAGCAAGGAGACCGCGCTGACCGGAATCCCCGGGGCCATGAGCGGTGTCTACGGCGGCGGTTATCCCGCCAAGGTCTGGAAGGCCTTCATGGACGGCGCCCTGACCGGCGTGGCGCCGCAGCCCTTTGCCGCGCCGAAGTACGTCGGGACGGTCACGAACGCGTCACCGTCGCCGACCCCCGAGCCGAGCGTCCCGCCGCTGCCCGCGCCGATGCCGTCAGTGGTGCTGCCGATCCCCACGCAGTCGCGACCGACTCCGGAAAGCTC
>NZ_CAUVXO010000008.1:17979-26363 GCF_963555865.1 Protofrankia sp. Cr1 | reverse complement strand
GCCCCATGCTGGTCAGGTGAGAATGCCCCATGGCTGATGGCTGCCGGGAGACACATCCTGGGACGGATCCGGACGTGTCGCGTCCCACGGCGCCCGCCCGACGGGTGAGTCCGTCGGGCGAGGACCCCGTGGTTGCCGGTGCGAGCATGCTCATCGGTGGTCCGCCCGGGGCGCATGCCCGCATCGGTGTCAACCGGAGCTGGTGGACGCCACTGCGGGTCCTGATGGCCTTCACCGTCCTGATCTGCCTGCTGGCCTACGCCCAGAAGGCACCGTGCCGCGACACCCGCAACTGGTCGCACGAGTACCAGTACACGCGCATGTGCTACTCCGACGTGGTCGCCCTGTACGGCCAGGAGGGCCTGGCCAACGGCAAGCGGCCCTTCCTCGACTACCCCACCGAATACCCGCCGCTGATCGGCGCGGCCATGCAGTTCGCGTCATCCGTCGCCGGATTCGCCTCGCCGTCGCAGCCGGTGTACCGCGACGACGGTGGCCGCCAGGTTGTAGCCAGCTACACGATCGATCATCGAACAGCCACCTTCTATGACGTCACAGCTCTGTTGTTCCTGGTGGCGGCCTGCGTCGCGGTGTTCGCCACGGCCCTGACCGCGGGCAGGGCCAGAGCCTTCGACGCCGCGCTGGTCGCGCTCGCGCCCGTTCTGGTGCTCCATCTCATGACCAACTGGGACATCCTGGCGGTGGCGTTCGCCGCCGCCGGCCTGCTTGCCTGGTCACGCCGAGCACCCACGCTCGCCGGCATCCTGATCGGGCTCGGAGCGGCGACGAAGTTCTACCCGGTGCTGTTCCTGCTGCCGCTGGCAGTGCTCACCCTGCGTGCGGGCAGAATTCGGCCCTTCGTCCGCACGTTCGTCGCGACCGTGGTGACCGCACTGGCGGTCTGGGTGCCCCTCTGGCTGGTTGCCGGGTACTTCAAGGGCGATGAACGGGTCGGCGACAGCATCTGGACGACGCTGTGGGCCGGTGGTGACTGGTTCGGCAAGCTCGGGGGCCACTGGGGCGACGGGACGAACGCGATGCTGCGCTTCGTCGACCTCAACTCCGAGCGCGGTCCGGACTGGGACTCCCTGGCCTTCGCCACGACCTGGCTGGCCAGCTCCTTTTCGACCCACATGTTCGGCGCCGTCCACCTGCTCACCATGGCGGTGGTCGGGATCGCGCTGGCCGTCATCGCCATCGCGGCGACGTCGCGATGGCCGGCCTGGCGATGGCCGATCGTGCTGGTGGCGTGCACCGGGTGGCTACTGGTCGCGGCCTGTGTCCCGGCGGTGCTGACCGATGTCCGGGAGCACGGCATCCCCACCGTAAACTCAACATCATTTCGATAGTCGTACTGGGGATGCTTCTTCTCGGCATAGCCGCGCTGGGATGGTTCGCGCCCCGGCGTCCGCGCCTGCCCCAGCTGTTGTTCCTCACGATCGCGGTGTTCCTGCTGACGAACAAGGTCTTCTCGCCGCAGTACACGCTGTGGCTGGTACCGCTCGCCGCGCTGGCCCGGCCACGGTGGCCGGCGTTCCTGGCCTGGCAGGCGAGCGAGGCATATGTGCTGCTCACCCGGTTCCTGCACTTCGTCTACAACGACACCAACGGAGCGTCCGGGATCGACCGTGGCTGGTTCGTGAGCGCCGTCGTCATCCGCGACCTCACCTTGTGTGTGTTCGCCTCGCTGGTCGTACGCGAGATCCTGCGGCCCGAACTGGACGTCGTCCGCGTCACCGGAGCGGACGACCCGGCGGGTGGCGTGCTCGACGGGGCGGCAGACCGGCGCAGTCGTCGGGCCATGCGCGCCACGGCGGACACCGCGACCGCGACGGACCGGGACGCGACGCAGGCCGGGCCGGGCGGATGGGCGGCGGCCGTCGGGGCTGGTCCATGACCGTGCCATCGGAAGATCCCGGCTCTGACCGGACCGGTCACGCCCAACCGGATTCCGGCCTGGCCGCGCTGCCCGGGTCCGGTGCGCCCGGCATAGGCCGGACGTGGCTGAACTGGATTCCGCAAGCAGTCCGGGCGACCCTGCCGATCTGGTTCGTCAGTCGGGTCACGGTCATCGTGCTGTCCTTGGCCACATCCCGGGCACTGTCCGGTCAACCGGGTGCTGATCTGCCGGGCGTGTCGGCGCTGTGGAACCGCTGGGATGTCGGACTGTTCACCAAGGTCGCGCGGTTCGGGTACGAGTCCCCGATGTACACCGACCACACCGAGGTGGACTTTCCGGGCTACCCGATCGCGATGCGCTTCGCCCACCTGTTCATCGGTGACTGGACGGTCGCGGGGATGGCGGTCTCGTTCGTCGCGGGGGCCGTGGCGGTGGCGGCCATCTGGCAGATGCAGATCGATGACACTTCGGCCGCAGGAGCGTCCACCTCGACCGGACCGGTGGTTTCGGCGTCAATCGAACAGTCGTCCGCCGGGACCGGACCGGTGTCCGCCGGGACCGGACGGGCCGCCGCCGGGACCGGACGGGCCGCCGCCGGGACCGGACAAGCCCGCGGTGGGACCGGACGGGCCGCCGGCGGTATCCGGCTCTGGGCTGGTCCGGGTGACCAGGACCGCCGTGCCGCGGACTTCGCGGTCCTCGCGCTGCTGCTGTTCCCCTATGCGGTATTCCTCTGCGCCGGGTACTCGGAGGCGATCTTCCTCGGTTTTGCCACCACGTCCTGGCTCGCCGCCCGCCGCCAGCACTGGTGGCTCGCCGGCCTGCTCGGCGCCGGTGCAGCCTCGACGAGGGTCACCGGAATCCCCTTCTGCGTCGGGCTGGCGGTGCAGTATGTCGTCAGCCGGCGACGCGCGGGGCTACCGGTGTTCGCGACGTCGGGACTCGCGCTCGCGCTGCCTCCGTTGCCCGTCCTCGCCTTCGTCACCTACCTACGGGTGCGCACCGGACGGTGGGACTCCTACGCCTGGGCGATGCGGGTCGGCTGGCACCGGGACATCGACTGGCCCTGGGTGGGATGGCGGGCGACCTGGCATGGGGCCTTCGACGCGTCGCAGTCCTCGGCGTGGACCTGGTTCTGGCGTGGTGAGATGGCCGCCGTGGTCGTCGGCGTAGTCCTGACCGTGGCGCTGGTGTGGTCGGCGCGCCTCGGTGAGGCTGCCTTCGTCGGCGTTGCGACGTTGCTGATGAGCAGCTCGAACTACTACGCCTCGGGGATCCGGACAATTCTGGTGGCCTTCCCGATGTACCTGCTGCTCGCTCGGGTCGCGACCCGGTGTCCCTGGGTGCGGCCGGCCTACATCTGGCTGTGTGCGCCCGTCATGGCCGCTTTTGTCGTCGCCTTCACCCAGGGTCAGTGGGTCGACTAAGAGCGACCGGTGTCGGTCACCGGTACGGGCCACCGGTGCGGGTGCGAGCTGGTCGACGTGGATCGAGTAGTGTTTGCCAGGTTGCCGTTCGTTGGCCCGCGCGCGTTGCACGTGCGGGCGTTCTGACACGCGGCACTGTCCCTCCTGCCACGGAACCCTCCGTGGCCGCCCGAGTCCACAGGAGGTGGGTTCACCCTTGCCACGGCATTACGAACTGATGGTCATCCTCGAACCGGATCTTGAAGAGCGTACGGTCGCGCCCTCCCTCGACCAGTATCTGACCGGTGTCCGCGCCAGCGGCGGCGTTGTCGAGAAGGTCGAAGTCTGGGGCCGCCGCCGGCTCGCCTACGAGATCCGTAAGAGCGTCGAGGGCATCTATGCCGTCATCGACCTGCACTCCGAGCCGGATGTGGTCGCCGAACTCGACCGCCAGCTCGTCCTCAATGAATCGGTGATCCGCACCAAGGTGATCCGGCTTCCCGAGAAGAAGAAGCCCCGACGCAAGATCGCGGCCTGAAGGGAGCGGCTTCATGGCCGGCGAAACAGTCATCACGGTGGTCGGAAACCTGACGAACGACCCCGAGCTTCGGTTCACCCCCAACGGTGCCGCGGTGGCCAGCTTCACCGTGGCCTCGACGCCGCGGACCCTCGACCGGACCACCAACGAGTGGAAGGACGGGGACGCGCTGTTCCTGCGTTGTTCCATTTGGCGGCAGGCTGCGGAGCACGTTGCCGAATCGCTGCAGAAGGGCGCCCGGGTCATCGTCCAGGGTCGGCTCAAGCAGCGGAAGTGGACCGACCGTGAGGGTAACGAGCGCATCTCGGTCGAGCTGGACGTCGAGGAGATCGGCCCTTCACTGAAGTACGCCACGGCGAAGGTCGTCAAGGCGGCTCGTGGTGCCGGCGGTGGCGGTTATGGCGGACCGAGTGCCGGGGCTGCGCCCGGTGGGTACGGCGGGCAGCCTGCGCCCGGCGGTCCTGCCGGCGGGGCTGGTGGCGGGGCTGGCGGCTACGGTGCCCCGGCGCCCGCCGGCGGCGGATCGGGATACGGCGGCGGTGCAGTCGAGGACCCGTGGTCCGCACCGGCCGGCGCCTACTCCGAGGAACCCCCGTTTTAGTGGTCCGCTAGCGGACCACGAGTGGCCCGTGTGGCCTGCGGATGCGCGAATGGAACGGGCCTGCGGTCGAACCCACAGACATATAGGAGTGCACGATGGCCAAGGCGGCCGTGCGCAAACCGAAGAAGAAGGTTTGCGCGTTCTGCAAGGACAAGAGCGACTACATCGACTACAAGGACACCTCGCTGCTGCGGAAGTTCATCTCCGATCGCGGTAAGATCCGCGCCCGGCGGGTTACCGGAAACTGCAGTCAGCATCAGCGTGATGTGGCGATCGCGGTGAAGAACAGTCGCGAGATGGCGCTGCTGCCTTACACTTCGACGGCTCGCTGAGGAGGCTGGCGATGAAGCTGATCCTCACTCAGGAGGTACCCGGCCTCGGCAGCCCCGGTGACACGGTCGAGGTCGCCGGTGGGTACGGCCGCAACTACCTCATCCCCCGTCGGTACGCGATCGTGGCGACCCGGGGTGCCGAGAAGCAGATCGCCCAGATCCGCCGGGCCCGGTCGGCTCGGGCGGTCCGGGACCTCGGGCATGCCAAGGAGATCGCCGGCCAGCTTTCCAACCTGTCCGTCCAGCTGGTGAGCCGGGCGGGTAAGGAAGGCCGGCTGTTCGGCTCCGTGACAGCGGCGGACGTGGTGGCGGCGGTGGCGGCGGCCGGCGGTCCCGATCTGGACCGCAGGCGGGTGGAACTGCCGAAGCCGATCAAGTCACTGGGTGCCCACACGGTCTCGGTGCACCTGCACACGGACGTCGTCGCGACCGTCAGTCTGGACGTCGTGTCCGCCTGAGAACGTCCGCCGGAGTGGTTCCACCTGAGAAGGTCCGGACTGCATGGCGGCACGGGACTGTATGGCGGTATGAGTGACCGCGGTGTTGCCGACCGGCCGATGGACCGGCCGGTCGATGTCACATCGCGGTCACTTTTCGTATTTCTGTCCGCAGTCGGATCCATGCACAGCGTGAGTCGCCGGCCGTGCGGGGGCAGCGGTGATTGGATCTACGGATTTCTTTCGTCCACAGGCGGTGGATGACGCCGACGCCTGCCAGACCGCGACATTGGCCTGGACGATCTATTTTCCGATCGGCTATCCACAGCTTCGGGGGACTTGTCCTGATGCTTTCCCCAGGGAGTTCGGTCTTATCCACAGCTGTTGTCCACAGGTTCTGTGGATAACTCTTTGGGGCTTCGGGTCGCTCCCCCGTACAGTCGGCGCCGCCGGTAGGGCGCCGCTGATCGGGGGAGTGATGATCGGGGAGCCATGATCGAGGGAGCGGTGGCCGTGCGGAGGCGCTCGGTCGGACATTGACAAAGCCACTCTGATGGTCGAACATATGTTCGATAGTGAGATGTGTGTCCAAGCTGCGGTCACGACGAGCGGTCACGACGAGGGGCACTACGGGGGGTGGTCATGACACTGACCGACATTGACCGCGCCCGGGGTGGTTCGGGCGGGTCGGTCGAGTTCGACCGCACTCCACCACATGATCTTGCAGCTGAACAGAGCGCGCTGGGCGGCATGCTGCTGTCCAAGGACGCGATTGCCGACGTGGTGGAGGTACTCGCCGCGGGCGATTTCTACCGTCCCGCGCACGCCACCGTCTACGGCGTCATCGGCGACCTGTACGGCCGTGGGGAACCGGCTGACGTCATCAGTGTCGCCGCCGAGCTCGCCAGACGGGAGCTGCTCGAACGGGTGGGTGGGCCGGCGTACCTGCACACCCTCATCTCAAGCGTGCCGACGGCGGCGAATGCCGGCTACTACGCCCGGATCGTGGCGGAGAAGGCCGTCCTGCGCCGCCTGGCCGAGGCCGGTACCCGCATCGTCCAGCTCGCCTTCGGCCCTGCGCAGGACGTGGACGAGGTCGTCGACCGCGCCCAGGCGGCCGTCTACGAGGTCACCGAACGTCGCTCAAGTGAGGACTACACCCCGCTCGGCGAGTTGCTCAACCCCGCCCTGGAGGAGATCGAAGCCATCCAGGGGCACAACGGGTCACTGACCGGGGTCCCCACCGGCTTCAATGATCTGGACGAGTTGACCAACGGGCTGCACGGTGGCCAGTTGTGGATCATTGCGGCCAGGCCCGCCGTCGGCAAGGCACTGGCGCTCGACACCCCGCTCGCGACCCCGACCGGCTGGACGACCATGGGCGACGTCGCCGTCGGCGACCAGCTGCTGGGAGCCGACGGTAAGCCGACTCATGTGGTCGCGGCCACAGAGGTGATGCATGGCCGCCCCTGCTATGAGGTCGAATTCTCGGATGGCACGGTCATCGTCGCGGATGCCGCGCATCAGTGGCTGACCGAAACACGGCGGGCTCGACGCTATGCGCAGCAGGGGAGCGCCTACGCCCGCGTACCGGTCGGGCCTGCGGTGGTGACGACGGAAGAGATCGCGGCGACGCTTCGATGCCCGACAGCAGATGCCCGCCTTAACCATGCCGTTCGAAACGCCATGCCCTTTGATCTTCCGGAGACGGACCTTCCAATCGATCCATATGTGCTCGGGGTGTGGCTTGGCGACGGAACCAGTGCCACGGCGAGTATCACCAGCGCGGATCCGGAGATAATCGCGGAGATCGAGTGTCGCGGTTATATCGTCAAGCCGTCGGTTTCGGTGAAGTACCGTTACCGGCTTCGGCTTCCATGCGAATATGAAGAAGATCGTAGTTGTCTTGTGTGTGGCGTGCAGTTCAGTAACCGTATGCCCCATGTGCGTACCTGCGGCCGGTCATGCGGTGGGAAGCTCCGATTCCTTGCCTCCCCGCTTGCGCCCCGCTGCTGTGTCGACTGCGGTAGCGCGGTCACCAGCTACGGTCCGCGGTGTCTTTCATGCCATCAGACTGCCGGAACAGTCCAGGGTCTTCTCCGGGCGCTCGGTGTCCTCGGAAACAAGCACATACCAATGAGCTACCTGCGATCAAGTGAACGCCAGCGTCGTGATCTGCTTGCGGGTCTGCTCGACACCGACGGCACGGTTCACAAAAACGGGTCGACAGCCCAGTTCTCGGTAACCAGCAGACGACTTGCCTTCGATACGCGTGAAGTGATAGAAAGCCTCGGCTGTCGCGCCACAGTCAGCACGAAGAATGTCAAGGGGCGAACTCCGGAAAGCTCGGTCTGCTACACAATCAGTTTTGCCCCACAGCAGCAGGTTTTTTGTTTGTCGCGTAAGGTGGAGAAACTGCGGTGGACGGGCCATCCGACTGTATCCACTCGATTCATCGCTGCGGTACGGCCTATTGGGTCGGTGCCTGTTCGCTGTGTCGAGGTCGATAACGAAGATCATCTTTATCTGGCCGGCCGGACGTGTATTCCGACCCACAACTCGACTCTTGGTTTGGATCTTGCTCGGGCTGCGTCCATCCGTAACGGGATGACATCGGTGATCTTCTCGCTGGAGATGAGCCGAATGGAGATCACCATGCGGCTGTTGTCGGCGGAGGCCCGGGTGTCCCTGCAGAGCATCCGCACCGGGCGGCTCACCGACGACGACTGGGCCCGTCTTGCCCGCCGGATGGGCGAGGTCGCGGACGCTCCCCTGTTCATCGACGACAGCCCGCACCTGACCATGATGGAGATTCGGGCGAAGGCCCGGCGGCTCAAACAGCGCAACGACCTCCGGATGATTGTTCTCGACTATCTGCAGCTCATGTCGTCGCCAAAGCGGACGGAAAGCCGCCAGCAGGAGGTCAGCGAGATATCGCGTTCACTGAAACTGCTGGCCAAGGAGCTGGATGTCCCGGTGGTGGCGATCTCCCAGCTGAACCGTGCCTCGGAACAGCGTGCGGACAAGCGCCCACAGATCTCCGACCTTCGCGAATCAGGATCGCTCGAGCAGGATGCGGACGCGGTGATCCTGCTGTACCGGGAGGATGCGGTGGAGAAGGAATCAGCCCGCGCCGGCGAGGCCGACCTGATCGTCGCCAAGCACCGTAA
>NZ_CAUVXO010000008.1:14835-17816 GCF_963555865.1 Protofrankia sp. Cr1 | reverse complement strand
CGGCCCGACCGGCACCGTCACCGTCGCCTTCCAGGGCCACTACTCCCGTTTCGTCGACATGGCCAGCTGACCTGCGGGAGGACTGGACGGTGACGCTGACCGAGGCGGGGTTCGACGCCACCAGCCCGACGGCGTGGCTGGCCGAAGGGCTGTTCCTTTACCTCACCGCCGGCGCCGCATCCCAACTCCTGCTACATGGGGACCTCAGCTACGTCCGCGTCATGGAGCAGGTCGAGATCCTCGACGTACAGGCCGAGCGCCTCCGACGCCTGTAGCCCGGTGGTAGCGATCAGAGTGAACAGGACCCGGTCCCGGAGCGAGAACATGGGGTTCACCACATGCGCTGTCCTGCCGCAGAGAGGGGCACGGACCGGCCTGCTGCCGCGGCGGAGACCGCGAGCGTGCGGTTCGATCGTTCAGTGAGCAAACGAGCAGCTGCCGTCGACTGGCTGTTCCGTAGTCGCGCTACGGGTCGGATCACGATCGCGCAGGTGCCGAATCTCCCGCTGCTCCTCTGGGCAGGCCTCACCGTTGTCAGATGGCTCCTCCATCCACGCGGCAGCCAGATGATCGCGCTGAACATTGCGGCGGGAGGCACCATCGTCGTGTGGGCGGGCGACGAGATCATTCGTGGCGTCAACCCGTGGCGTCGGCTACTCGGCGGTGGAGTGCTCGCGGTGGTCGCTGTCTCCTGGTGGGCCGGATCCTGATCGAACTCGACTCCCGTCAGCGGAAGTATCCGGGACATGCACGGACCCCATGCCGGTGACCGGACGGCGTGACCCAGCTCGCCGAGCACGACACCATCCACCTTGCCGATGGGCCTCGGCCCGCCGTCGTCGTCGGGCTGAACCTGACGGCCAGAAAATAGCCGCCTACGGCACGGCCGGGGTTCCCAGGAGCACTGCCCTCGGCACCCGGACCACAGGCCCACCGGCATCAACCATCCACATACGGTGACAGTCGGACAGCGGAACTGGCGCTCGGTAACCGCCGCCCACCCCTTCTTCCCGGGAATCAGGATGGAGCATGCGGGGCGCTGGCTGGTCCCACAGCAATCGTGTGACGGTCCGTCGTATGGTGTGTGACATGCCGAACCTGAACGTGTCGGTGCGGGCCGCGACCCTCGAGCAGGCCCGCGCCGCGGCCGCCGTCGCTGGGATGACGCTGTCGGCGTGGGTAGACAAGACGCTGGCCGAGTCGATCTTGGACCGCCCGGTTCGCCCACCAGCAGCAGCGCAACGCCGCCCTGGGACTCACCCCGGACTACCTGACGGCCGAGTACGCCCGGCTGGAGGAACTGCGGCGTGCGGCAGGGTGAGGTGTGGGCGCGCGCCGACACCCCCGCCTACGCTCTGATCGTCTCCGCCGGCATGTACAACAACGCCGGTACCGGACGGGTGATCGTCTGCCCGGTCATCCCCGGCGACCCGCTGCCGCACGACGACTACGCCGCCGACGCCGGCATCACCGACCCGCTCCCCGGCACCGTGCTACCCGCACTGGTCGCCTGGGTGCCGACGCAAAGTCCGGTCCCACCTGACATCGCGGTCACGGGCTTCCTGTTCTTCCGGGGTGGCTGAGGAAGATCCCAGATCGCCCGGGAGTCGGTCCTGGTAGGCACGACAGGACACCGGTACGGCTCCCGGGCGATCCAGCCCCATTTCTTGATCGACACTCCTGTTGTCGGGCGCTCTGAACTATGGAGTGGCAGTCCCGGAGGTCCGATCGCCCGCCTCGACCCGCGCGGTGCGGACCGCATCCTGAACGACGGCTGGGCTGCAGCCAAGCTCTGCGGCGATCTGTCGGATGGACATGCCGGCACGGTGCGCATCCAGAATGGCCGCACGGCGGGCGCGGGCACTTGTAAGCATCCGCTGGCGCGCCGCTTCGGTGTCTGTCGCGTGCTGCCGAGCCGTGGCCAAAGCGGCGGCGATGTGGGACTGCGATTCCTGACCGGTCGAGCGTTCGTCGGCGAGTGTTTCGACGATCTCGGTGAGGAGGTACTGGACCTTCGGGTCCACCGGCCGTCCCCGGTACATGCTCTCCAGCAGGTCGAGCCCCTGGTCGACGGTGGTGAAGCCCACCTGCCGGTAGAGGAATGCGATGTCGTCGGCATCGGTCTCGACTCGGGACGCGAGGAGTTTCATGGCAAGCAGGTAACGTGGTGATGCGACATCGACGGTAAGAGCGCCGCCGTCGTAGTACCGCTTGGCGTCCGGGTCGGGTCCTGGCAGGAAGCCCTTCACCGCGTCGTTCAGCCAGTCCTTCGCCAGGTCCCGCCGCTGGGCGACGGCCTCTGCGGCCTGGCGGACAACGTCTGTCGGGACGAAGACGGCGTCGAGGTCCCGGGTTGACCGGCCCACGTCGTAGGCGAGCGCGAGTGCTGCGCCTCCGACCAGGAAGACGTCGGCATGGACGTCACGGCGGTGAAGCTCGTCATTCAGTTCGTCCAGCAGGGTGATGATTTCGTCGCGACCCAGTCCGACGCTCATGCCCGATTAAGCGCTCCGTCCGTGATGAACACTCCCCGTTTCCGGAAGGACAAGGGCGACTCGACGAGCGCACGAGGCTGCATTCCCCGCAACGCTGTGACGAACCACCACGGTTCGGCCTCGCGCTGTGGATCATGGACCCACCCGGGTGGCCGCCAGGCATCACGCCGAGCAAGATGCTCGGCCAGAGCGGCCAACGCGCCATCCACCCGCTGATCGCCGCTGGGGCGGGGAGGTGCCGCCCATATGGCTGCGGCGGCTTCAGTTCCGCTGTGCCGCAGGACGCTGGTGTAATCGTCGAGCAGCTGGAGCACAGCGTGCCGCCAGACGCTCAGTAGTGGGTATTTGTTACTTATCATGGCCGCCGCGATGGCCGCCGCGTCATCAACCGTACGAAACGAACGGTTCGGAGCCATGGCTGTATGGTACCCCCATACAGCGTCCGGTGCAGGTGTCGGCGGCTGTCGACCGAACGTGGGCTGTCGA
>NZ_CAUVXO010000008.1:4078-14507 GCF_963555865.1 Protofrankia sp. Cr1 | reverse complement strand
CCGGGCGTGCCAGACTTGCGCTCATGACTGCCCCCGCCCCCGCTGACGGCTCGCGCGGCCTGCCCGTGCTGGAGATTGCGCAGATCGACGTCACGCCCGGCGAGGAGGAAAAATTCACCGATGCCTACCGGTCGGCTGTCGGTGAGATCACATCCTGCCCCGGTTGTCGATCGGTGCGGATGACCCGCGGGGTGGAGTCACCGTCGCGGTTCGTCCTGCTGGTCGAGTGGGAGAACCTCGACGCGCACCTGGTGACCTTCCGGGAGTCCGACCGCTTCGTCCGCTGGCGTGCGGCGCTGGGCCCCTTTTTCGCCCAACCGCCCACTGTGGAGCACGTGACCGACCTGCCGTGAGCACCTTCGTCAACTACTTCTTCTTCGCGCCGCTGTTCGCCACCTTCTTCGGCTTCCTGGGGTGGATGGTCCCCGCCATCCTGTCCCGCGGGGCACTGCCCCGCCGCCGGGTCAGCGTCTACGCCTTGTTCCACACCGGCTACGCGATCATCGCCGTCCTGACGCTGTTCCTGCTCGTGGTGGGGACGCAGACGCCTACCCGGGCCGTGGAGCCCGACGGTCAGGTCCATTTCGTGGCGGGCGCACGCAGCCATGAAGTGCTCCCGCTCCTGGGCACTGCCGCATCCTTCGCCGTCGTGTGGCTGGTCCGGCGGGAGTGGCTGCGCCGCCGCGGCGCTCGGTAGGGACACCCGCGGCGGCCGGCCCTGGCAGAGCCGGTACTGGCGGCAGGTACTGATGCGCGGACACTGTTCGGGCGGGCGTTACGCTGGGCGTGAACGGGCAGGTCTCTGTGAGCGTGCCCGACCCAGGCGCGGTCCACGTCCGCGTCGATCGATTGCCACGAGGACTGCCCGATGCCTGCTCTGCGTTCCCGAACCACCACCCACGGTCGTAACATGGCCGGCGCCCGAGCCCTGTGGCGTGCCACCGGCATGACGGACAGCGACTTCGGCAAGCCGATCGTGGCCATCGCCAACAGCTTCACCGAGTTCGTCCCCGGTCATGTGCACCTGCGCGACCTCGGCCGCATCGTGTCGGACGCGATCGCGGAGGCCGGCGGCGTGGGGCGGGAGTTCCACACGATCGCGGTGGATGACGGCATCGCCATGGGTCACGGCGGAATGCTCTACTCGCTGCCGTCCCGCGAGATCATCGCGGACAGTGTCGAGTACATGGTCAACGCGCACTGTGCGGATGCGCTCGTCTGCATCTCGAACTGCGACAAGATCACACCAGGGATGCTGCTGGCGGCGCTGCGGCTGAACATCCCCACCGTGTTCGTGTCCGGCGGCGCGATGGAGTCCGGTCAGGCTGTCGTGTCCGGTGGCGTCGTCCGGTCCGGTCTGGACCTCATCTCCGCCATCACCGCATCGGTGGACACCACGGTCGATGACGCCGAACTGGACGCGGTGGAACGCTCGGCCTGCCCGACCTGCGGGTCGTGCTCGGGCATGTTCACCGCCAACTCGATGAACTGCCTGACCGAGGCGCTCGGGCTCGCGCTGCCCGGCAACGGGTCCACCCTGGCCACCTCCGCCGCTCGCCGCGACCTGTTCGTCCAGGCCGGACGGACCGTTGTGGACCTCGCGAAGCGCTGGTACGACAAGGACGACGACGCCGTGCTGCCGCGGTCGATCGCGACCCGGGCGGCGTTCGCCAACGCCTTCGCCGTGGACGTGGCCATGGGCGGTTCGACCAACACCGTCCTGCATCTGCTGGCCGCCGCGGTCGAGGCCGGCGTCGACATCACCCTCGACGACATCGACGAGATCTCCCGGACGGTGCCGTGTCTGTGCAAGGTGGCGCCGAGCTCCGAGTACCACATGGAGGACGTCCACCGGGCCGGCGGCATCCCGGCCATCCTCGGGGAGCTCGACCGGGCCGGACTGCTGCACCGCGACGTCCACACCGTCCACTCGGCAAGCCTGGCGGAGTTCCTGTCGCTCTGGGATGTCCGCCGGCCGGACCCGGCCGGCGAGGCGGTGGAACTCTTCCACGCGGCACCGGGCGGAGTGCGCACGATCGAGCCCTTCTCCTCGGTCAACCGGTGGGAGTCACTGGACACCGATGCCGCATCGGGCTGCATCCGCGACGTCGCCCACGCCTACTCGGCGGACGGTGGCCTCGCGGTGCTGCGCGGAACGCTCGCCCCGGACGGTGCCGTGCTCAAGACCGCCGGAGTGGAGGCCGGGCGGCTGACCTTCCGCGGCCCCGCGCTGGTACTGGAAAGTCAGGACGACGCGGTGGACGCGATCCTGTCCGGCCGGGTCCACCCCGGTGATGTGCTGGTCATCCGCTACGAGGGCCCACGGGGCGGTCCGGGCATGCAGGAGATGCTGTACCCGACCGCGTTCCTGAAGGCGCGTGGTCTCGGGCCACAGTGCGCGCTGGTCACCGACGGGCGGTTCTCCGGCGGGTCCGCGGGTCTGTCCATCGGGCACGTCTCACCCGAGGCCGCGCACGGCGGCGCGATCGCGCTGGTTCGGGACGGCGACATCATCGAGATCGACATTCCGTCCCGCCGACTGGACCTGATGGTGGACGCGGCCGAGCTGGCCGCGCGCAAAGCCGCGCTGGCCGCGTCCGGCGGCTTCCGGCCGGCGGACCGAGCGCGTCCGGTATCGGCCGCGTTGCGGGCCTACGCGGCGATGGCGACCTCCGCATCGACCGGCGCGGTTCGTGACGTCTCACTGGTCGCTCCATAGAGAACCGGGGCCGGCCGGTCAGGCCGGGACGCAGAGGGAGAGCGCGAAGTCGTCGGCCGGGTCGGTCCACCAGCGGACCATGGCCAGACCCGCGGCCGCGAACTCGGTGGCGAGCCTGTCCCTGGTGAACTTGGCGCTGATCTCGGTACGCATCTGTTCGTTCTCGGTGAAGCACACCGACAGGTCGAGCGCGCTTATCCGCACCTGCTGGGCACGCACGGACCGCAGCCGCATCTCGATCCAGGAGTTCTCCGCATCCCAACAGGCCACATGCGCGAACCCGCGCGGGTCGAAGTCCGCGCCGAGCTCGTGGTTGATGACCGACAGGACATTGCGGTTGAACGCCGCCGTGACACCGGCGCTGTCGTCATAGGCGGCGACCAGCCGGTCGGGATCCTTGACCAGGTCGGTGCCGAGAAGCAGCGCGTCGCCTTCGTTGAGCTGGGCGCGCAGGCTGGTCAGGAACTCGTGTCGTCGGGTCGGGGCGAGGTTGCCGATGGTCCCGCCGAGAAAGGCGACCAGGCGACGGCTGGCGCCGGGTAGCAGGTCGGCACCGGGCAGCAGGTCGAGGTGGCACTCGAAGTCACCCACGAGCGCGTGGATGGTCACCCCGGGGTACTCGCCGCGGATGGCGGTGGCCGCGCGGGAGAGCACGGTCTCGTCCACGTCGAAGGGCACGAACCTGCGCAGGTGGCCGCTGTTGCGCAGCGCGTCGAGCAGCAGGCGGGTCTTTGCCGACGTTCCGGAGCCGAGCTCGATGAGGGTGTCCGCTCGCGACATCGCGGCGATCTCATGGACGCAGCTGGTCAGAATGGCCCGTTCGGTCCGGGTCGGGTAGTACTCGGGCAATCGGGTGATGGCGTCGAAGAGCATGCTTCCCGTGGCGTCGTAGAACCACTTGGGTGGCAGTTCCTTCGGATCCGCCGTGAGCCCCGCCCTGACGTCGGTCGCGAGTGCCGCGGCGCGGTCGGCTGCGCTCAGGTGCCGGTCGACGACGATTCCCGGGTCGGTCCTGGTACCGGTGCCGGGACCGACCCGGGAATCGTCGTCGACCGCGGAGCCCACATCGGTGAGATCGGTACTGGACGCTGTCATGGTTGCAACCTCCGGGAGCGTTTCTGCGACCGAGAGTAACCGAATTCTAGATCAAATTACTAATGGTTACATCACGTGTGTCGGCGGTCAGCAATTTTTGATCATCAAGGTCAATCCATCCGTCCGAGTCATCGCTGGGTTCGCTGGCCACGTGCACCCCGATGGCGTCACCATCTGTCGATACCCGGTATGAGAGGGTTTCACCCCAGGTCGTGGCGACGATCTGGCTGCCGTCGGTTGCCAGCAGGTTGAGTCGGGCGGCACCGTCGGCCCGACCCGCGGCGACGACCACGTCCGCGACGGCGTCGGCGAGACTCGCGCCCGCGCTCACCCGCTGCCAGACCACGGCGGCCAACAGGGCGGAGTCGCAGCGCGAGTCGGGCATCGGGGCGCCCCGGTGCCAATCGAGCATGCGCATCACCACGTCGACGTCCACCCGCCCGTTGTGGCTGAGCAGGTACCGACCGTGCGCGTAAGGTGCGGTCGCTGTCTCCTCGATCGGCATGCCGACAGTGGCGTTGCGTACCGCTCCCAGCACGCAACCGGACTGGACTGCACCGGCGAGTGAGGCGAACGAGGCATCCGTCCAGATCGGGACAGCCCGCCGGTAGCGAGCCGGCTCGGTCCGCAGTGCGGGGACGTACCAGCCGACACCGAAGCCGTCCGCGTTGATCCGGCCGTGCAGCATCCGTCGTGGCATCCACGCCTGGCGCAGCAGACTGTGTGGCGGATCATGTAGGAGTGCGGTGAGCGTCCGCGGCGTCCCGAGCCAAGCCAGGTGGCGACACACCAGCCTCAGCCTCCCATCTCGGCGTCGCGCGCGAGCCGGAAGCCGGCAAAGATCTGACGGCGAATCGGATGATCCCAGTTGCGGAAGGTCGACCGGACGGCGCTGTGGTGCGTGGCCCAGGACCCGCCGCGCAGCACCTTGTAGACGCTCGGGGACGTACCGGGGAAGAACACCTCGCTGTACTCGCGGTACGGGAATGCGTGGAAACCCGGATAACCCGAGAAGTCGCTGGCTGTCCACTCCCACACGTCACCGATCATCTGTTCGACGCCGTACGCACTGGCTCCGGCTGGGTACGCTCCACGTACGCCCGGACGGGACGTGACATGGTCAAGGTTCGCCCGCTCCGGCGTCGGATCGCTGTCCCCCCAGGGAAAACGTCGCGAACGCCCGGTGACGGGATCGTGCGCGCACGCCTTCTCCCACTCGGCTTCGGTGGGCAGCCGCCGCCGGGCCCAGCGGGCGTGCGCCTGCGCCTCGTACCAGCAGACGTGCTGCACGGGCTCGTCCATCGGGACAGGTTCGTCGCGGCCGAAACGGCGCCGTACCCAGCTTCCCGCCTCGCGGCGCCAGAACTGCGGCGCCCGCAGTCCGGCCTCGCATCGCCACGCCCAGCCCGACGGCGACCACAGACGTTCGTCGTCGTAGCCACCGGCCTCGATGAACGCCATCTGCGCCGCGTTGGACACCGGCAGCGTGTCGATGAAGAACGCCGGGACGTACACGCGGTGCGCGGGTCGTTCGTTGTCGTAGGTCCAGGCGTGGCCTGGTGTGTCGCCGTCGGTGCCCATCGTGAATTCGCCGGCCGGCACCAGCACCTCCGTCGGCAGTCGGCGCTGTCCGGCCGGTGGGACGCGTGCCTCGCCGGTCCCGCCGGTCCCGCCGGTGTCGCGGGTGTCGCCGATGACCGCGGGACCCGTCCGGAGTTGGTGGGTGGCCAGCATCGTCTCGTCGTGCTGGTGCTCGTGCTGGAGCACCAGTCCGTAGACGAAGCCGTCCGCCAGCAGCGCGGACGGTCCGACTGGTTCGACCGGCCCGACCGGTGGCCGCAGCGGCGTGTGCAGTGCGTCCAGTGCGTCCGGGGCGAGTCGGTCCAGGGCGTCCAGGACATGGCCGCGGACCTCAGCCAGGTAGCTGCGGGTCTGCGCCGGGCTGAGCAGGGGTAGGGCGGGCCGGTCCGCCCGGGGATGGCGGAACGCGTCGTAGAGCTCGTCGATGCCCGGCCGTAGTGGCGCCCTGCCCGCCGTCGCCCGCAGCAGCCACAGTTCTTCGTAGTTGCCGACGTGGGCGAGGTCCCAGACCAGCGGTGACATCAGCGGTGAATGTTGGTGGCACAGGTCGGCGTCGTCAAGGTCGGTGTAGGCCAGGCTCCGCGCCCGGCTGTCCGCGAGCGCCCGGGCGATGTCGCCCGGTTGCGCGCCTGCGCTCGCAGTCACAGCGCGACCACAGCGGCGCTGTTCGGCGCGGGCACCGATGCTGTTACGCTCAGACAACGTTCGCTCGCGTCGATCTCGGTGCGCAGCAGGCCCTCCGGCCCGACCTCGGCCAGGCGATCGGTGAGATCGTCGGCGGGGCAGCGGCCCGGCTCGACATAGTTGTCAAAATACGCGTCGACGGCCGCGAGCAGGGATGCGTCGGCGTCCATCCGGCCCAACGCGTCCCGGGCCGCACCCGCGCACGTCCTGGCGGCTTGGTGCAGGGCGCTGTCGCCCAGGCCCACGAGCGCCGCGGTGACCCACTCGTCGGCGACGGGCACACATGCATCGGCCGCGATGTCAGCGGCATGTGGGTCGTCGAGCAGCGCGGTGGTCACCGCGACCACCACCGGCCAGTTCCCGGCCGGGACCGCGTCGAGGTAGCGCAGCTCCAACCAGCCTCGCGGGCGCACCGGTGGGAACACGGTCGTCGCGTGGTAACTCAGGTCCGTGGTTGTCGGTGGCCGCGTCAGTGGGCTCTCGCCCGCCACCCACTCGCCGAACGTCATCGCGGTCGGGGGTTGCGCGAACCCGCCGAGCGGATCCCGAACCAGCATGATCCTCGCGGCCAGCAGATAGTCAGCCCAGGCGGTTGCCGGGTCGGACCGGCGAGCGGTCGCCACCGGCCGGGTCCGGGTCGGATCGATCTCCGCCCACACCGCCTGCCGGGTCGAACAGCAGCCGGTGGCCGTTCCCGCCAGCACCGGGGAGGCGGCGAACATCGCCACGAGCGCGGGCCCCAGGGCATGCGCCAACTCGAAGCGCCCGGTCCACTGGTCCGTGGTACCCGCGTTCAGGTTGACCTGGATGGAGGCGGTCGAGCACATCATCGTCACCCCCGCCGACCCGCCGCCGGCCCGGAAGTAGCGCTCCATGGCTTCGTAGCGGGACGCGGTGAGATGGCGGCGCGGCGGTCGCAGCGGGTCTGTGCCCATCCCGACAAGCGCGAGGCCGGCATCCGCGAGCATGGACCGGACCCCGGCGAGGTCGGCGGCTGTCCGCGCCAGCGCATCCGACAGCGGCAGCGGCGGAGCCGACAGCTCAAGCTGGCCACCGGGTTCGAAGGTGATCCGAGTTCCGCCTGGCAGGGTCGAATGCCCCGGGATGCCAGTTGCCCCGGCGGTTGCCCCGGCGGACGGGCTGTCGCGGAGATCGAACGGGCGCTCGGGAACGGCGGCGGTGAGCGCCGCCATCGTCCGGGTGGGTGCCACCGGGCGGTATACCGCTTCCGTGTCGACGACGAACCACTCGGTCTCGACGCCGACGGTTCCCCGCGGCTGCTCTGTCAGGCAGGTCAGGTGTGCGTAGCGATGGACGTCTGCCGCTGACCGGATCTCGTCATCAATGCCGCGGTGATCGTCTTTCGGCTTACCTGACTGTGTCCGTGTCATGAACCCTCCAGGTCCGGACCGGCCAGCGTCGCTGGCCGCGGGTCGGTGCGGGTCGGTGCGGGTCGGTGCGGGGATCGTGCTGTGCGGGTGCTGTGCGGGTGCTGTGCGGGTGCTGTGCGGTGCCGTGCGGTGCCGTGTGGTGCCGTTACGTCGTACCCCGATGCGGCAGCCGTGGCCCGGACTTTTGTGTCCCTGGTGTTTCCTGCACGGTATGTCCTGTCCCCGGTAACACACGGTCGGCATGGGAGCGACGGTCGGTAAAGGCGTCGGGGTTCGGATGGGAGCCCGGTGGAGATATCCACAACGTGGGTTTGCCGGTGTGATTTGTATGGGATGGTGGTCGCTGCGTAGCCGACTCGCTATCGCGGTGGCCGCCCGGGGGGTGGCCGGCCTGCCCACGGCGGAGGTGAGGGATCGTGCGCAATGCGGGCCGGTTCGGCCGCGATCTGGTCAGCCGGAGTGTGGTCGGCCGGAGTGCGGTCGGCCGGAAGGTGATAATGACTCGGGTGTCACAGGGACATCGGGTGTCGCAGGGACACTGGCCCGGTCGGTCGGCCATGGCGGAGTATCGGCGTTGCCGGCAGCTCTACGTGGTCGAACGTAAGGACAGGGCAACCCGAGCGGCGGTGGTCGCCGGCGTCGTCGCAGGCGTAGCCGCGATCGTGGTCAGCGTGTTCGGCGTTCTGTTGAGCCTGTCCACATTGCTGATACTGCAGCTGGCCCTCGGTTTTGTCATCGTCGTGCCTGCTGTCGCGGCAACCCGCTTCTTTCGATCTCCACCGGAAATCGAGTCGTGGCGGGAGGATGCCGAAGCCGAACGGCACACCGCACGCGCGCTCGAGCGCCTCGCCCGTGCCGGGTACACCGTCCTTCATGATCGTTCTATTACCGGTTCCGCCGGCAACATCGACCATCTGGTCATCGGACCGTCTGGCGCGTGGGTGGTCGAGACGGCCGCGCATCGCGGGCCGCTGCGGCAGAACCGGGCCGGGCTCTGGGCGGGCAAGGTGCCGTTGCATCCCATGCTCGAACTGGTCGCGTGGATGGGTGAAGAAGTCACCAACCAGCTGGTCGCCGAGCTGCCGGCGGGTTGGCAGGTCTGCGTGCAGCCGGTGATCGCGTTCGCGCGCGCCGCGCCGCCGCACGGGCTCGCCGTGCTCGACGATGTGGTGTTGCTGCCGGCGACGGGGGTCGCTGACTACATCCTCACGGCTGGTGTCCTGCTGCGGCCGCTGGACGTCGCCGTGCTGGTGGACGCCGCCGAGCGGGTGTTTCCGGCCTATCCGGTGAACGGCCCGGAACCGACCTGGCCGGCCATGTCCCGGTTGCGGGGTCTGCTGCGGCGCTGACGTCCCTCCTGGAACCTCTTCTGGATCTTTCCTGGACGGGGTGTCGGTCACCGCAAAGCCGTGCGCCGCGTGGCTGCCCAGGTCGCCGATGATCCCCTGATATCGTCGGCGACCGGACACACTTTTGGATGTTGAACGGTCCATGGCCGTGTTCCCGCCGGCGGCGGTATACCCACGGCGGCGTGTTGGGTCTGCGCCGGGATACCGCCGCCGGACCACATCCCAGGTGGACAGTTGCGGGGTCAATGCGTTCGCGGATGATGGGTGCAACCGCTGAACCACAGCTGGAACGGTTGCGGCACCAGCGCTGCGAGAATGCATTCCAGCGTCGCCGAAATAGCATTCACGCCAATGAAGAGAAACTGGGAATAGACGGGATCGCGGGCGCGCCGTAGGCTTTGGTTCAGGCCAGTCACCCCCTATTTGTGAAGCGCGGTCGAAGGGTGTGGAGATGGGTAAGAGAATACTTGTGCTGGACGCCGACGGAGAACTTCTGGGAAAGTTCGCCGACACCTACACGGCACACCTGTGGAGTCACTACAGGATTCTCGCTCCCGGCTTCGACGGGCACGTCGAAGTGTTCGACCCGCACACCAGGACGTCGCTCGTCGTGGGGACCGATGAATGTCGGAGTATCATCTGGGGAAGGATCCAGAACACGTCGGTGTCCTGTGACGAGCGGGCCGATTCCGACGATTTCAGCCTGCCGGAGCAGTCGCTGGGGCAGCTGTCACGCCGGTCCGTGACACGGGCCTGGCTTACCGCGGGGGCCTGAACGGCTTCTGAAACCATATGAACACCTTGAGCTATGTTCCCAGCTCCCCGGCTGCCGGCTGACGGTGTCCCGGCCGCCGGGTGAACCGACACCGATGGTGCCCGGTCCCCATGAGTGCCCTGGGGACGTGGGCCGCCGGCGGCGCGGAAGAACCATGATCGCGCCGCGGTCGGCCCTCGATGCGGCCTTCCGGTGTCGGGGCTGATGCGGGAGCGGCGGCGTGGGTAGCGGTGGTACACGGCCACCGCCATCCCTTACCCGCGCCGCCGTTCCCGTCTTTCGTGCTTTCGTGCCATCGGCGACCGGCTGCCGTCACCGATCTGGCGGCGCACGACCAGGGAACCCGCCAGCAGAAAGAAAAGCAGCAGCACGAACGTGTTGGACGTACCCCCGCTCGAGCTGGTCAGCACCATGTCCACACCGGACCGCAGGACAGCCCCGCAACTCGCGGTGATCGTGCGGTGCCCGGCCCGATAGGTGGCGAACTGTACGACTGTGGAAAAGCGACCACGGCTGTCCGCTGTCGTCTGTCCGATGATCTTGTTGTCGTCGGACGTGATGACGACCGGCGCGCCCGACCCGCATCCCGCGCCGGTGGCGATCAGCGTGTCCCCGGCGGAGAGAATCGGATGGTCCAGCAGCAGCTCGCCGGGTACCGGGCTGCGTGGGACAAGCGTGGGGGTCGATCCCGGGGTGGTCGGTGTGCACCTACCCGACGCGGTTCGTACCGACGTCGTCGGGCAGGGCGTCGGCGGCTGTGGGCACCGCTGTCCGGCGGGCACGAGCAGGCCGCCAGGGCATGTCACCGACGGTTGCGGACAGCGGCCCGCGCTGT
>NZ_CAUVXO010000008.1:0-3622 GCF_963555865.1 Protofrankia sp. Cr1 | reverse complement strand
GTCCCGGGTCTGTCCGGTGGGGCATGGTTTCGGTGGGCATTTGTCAGTGGATGGTGCGGTTGATCCGTCCCAGCAGGTGACCGGTTTGGGTGGGCACTGTTCCTGGGTGGGCGCGGTTGACTTGTCCCAGCAGGTGACGGTTGGCGATTGGCAGGTGCCGTTCGCGTCCCGGGTCTGTCCTTCGGGGCACGGTTGCGGCGGGCAATCCTGTCCGCCCGGGACCACAGATCCGTCCGGGCACAGGCAGCCGTCTGGCGTCCCGGACGGACAGGGACTGGGAGTGCTCTCCGGGGTATCAGCTCTTGGAGTAATCACAACATTACCAAAAGTGGAACCGAGCGCACCGTACATCGTCGCCGCGACAGTGGACGTGGGGACCGGTGCCGTCGCGTCCCCGGGCAGTGTCCCCAGGATGCCCAGCAGGAGCAGGCCGGGAAGGAGGAAGGCGACGGTCATCCTGCCGTGTCGAAGACGCCGTTCAGTTGCTATCGCCGAAAATCGCATGGCGCCCCCGCCCCGCGAAAGGAGTGACGGTCTGTCGCGCACCGGACAGTGCGTCAGACTGCCGTCTCGTCCGTGAGATGTGACAGTAACATCAGCGGCACTACAAACAGTGGATTACTGGGGGGCGACCGTGGCCATTGTCGTGAGGATGACGCGGCGTGTTGCGGTACCGTTCGCCGTCCTGATGATCGTGGCGGTACTCGTAGTAGTTCCGTTAACGGGCCCAGCCCGTGCGGTGGATACCCGCGGTGCGGCCACCAGCGCGGCCAACAGTGCGGCCAACAGTGCGGCCGGTGCCGGGGCTGTCGTGCTGGATGCCGCTGTCAACAACGTATCGGTTTCCGGGCGGCGAATTGTGCTCGACCCCGGCCAGCCCACCCACGTTGTCGTCGCAGTTCGTAATAATCGGAACGAGCTGGCACAGATACGGTCAATCCGGGTGAGCGGGTCGACGTTGGGGCTGACTTTCTTCGTCTTCGACACCGCCGTCAAGATGGATGTTCCCGCGGGCACCTCGGTTACCTGGGAAGTCGACGTCGACATGGCCGAGCTGCGCGGACAGGCAACCGGGTTGCTGTCGATGCAGGTCGCCCTGCGGGACGCCAAGCGCACAGTCGTCGCTTCGGCCAGCGGTATCGCCGACGTCCACGGCTCACTGGTTTCGACTTACGGCATGTTCGGACTGGGCCTGCTGCTGGTGACGATCTTCCTGTGGGCCGCGGCGCTGCTTGCGCTCGCACGCCATCGCCTCCCGCGGGACCGATGGCGGCGGGCCGTTCGGTTCGCTCCGGCGGGAGGTGGGATCGGCTTCGTGGCGGTCGTGAGCCTGTCGGCGCTGCGGATCACTCCGCCGTCCGCCTCGTCCGACCTGAGCTTCATCGCGGGTGCCGCCGGAATCGGCTTCCTGCTGGGCTATCTCACTCCCTCGCCGGCTCGATCCCCGAGCGTCCCGCAATCGCCGACCTTCCCGGAATCCCCGCCCGCGCCCGCCGACCCCGACCAGTGGTTCCCCGACGATCGTTCCGGGATTACCGATCGAGTCTGGGATCATGAGCCGGGTGTCCATTATGGTGAGCCTTCGTGACCGCCGATCTCGCGCTGCCTCCGCAGGCGTTGGTAGCGGCTCTGCCGCGGTACACATTCGGGGCTGAACTCGGTCGCGGTGGATTCGGCGTCGTGTATGCGGCGCGGGATCCGCGCCTCGACCGGGATGTCGCCGTCAAGCATCTGCCGAACCGGATCGCGGTTGATCCCCAGATGCGTTTCCGGTTCGGCGAAGAAGGACGCGCACTGGCCCGACTGAACCACCCCCATATCGTCACGGTGCACGAGTACGCCGACGAGGAAGTGGCCGGCGGCGAGCTGGGCGTGCCGGAACAGGTCTGTGCCCTCGTGCTGGAGTACCTTTCCGGTGGAACACTCGCGCAACGTTTCCGCCGCACCGGCCTCACCATGGAACAGTCCTGCGCGGCTATGCTGGCTGTCCTTTCCGCGGTGCAGGCCGCTCACGACCACGGACTGCTGCACCGTGACATAAAACCTGGTAACGCCATGTTCGACGGTCGTGGCGTGGTGAAGGTGACTGATTTCGGGCTGGCCCGGGTAATCGGCGGGGAGACCACGCTGGCCTCTCGGGACGGCCGGTTCGTGATTGCCGGTACGCCCGGGTACATGTCGCCGGAGCAGGCTCGTGGTGATCATTTGGATGTGCGCACTGACGTCTACTCGGCTGCGGCGATGCTGTACCACCTGCTCGCCGGCAGGCTGCCCTACCCCACCGACGGTGGGTTCCAGCAGTTCCGGCACAGACAGGCGGCCGCCGATCCGCCGCCGCCGGGGGCCGGGGTACCGGACGCGCTGGCGCGGCTGCTCCTTGGCGGGCTGGCCCGTGACCCCGACCGCAGGCCAGCCACGGCCGAACGTCTGGCCGAAGGCGTCGCGGCCGCGTCCAGGGCTTTCGGCCCCGGCTGGCTGGAACGGGCCGGTCTGCCGGTGCGTGACATCTCCCCGGCGGTCCGGGCGGCCCTGGTGTCGTCGGTGTCCGGGTCGGTGCGTCGTGACGAGTCCGCGCTGTCCACCCGGCTCGTGACGATCATTCCAGGCCGGCTGGACGAGCAGCCTTCACCGAGGATCGGCGACCTTGACTTTGCGTCCCTCGTGCCCGTACCCGAACTGGCGGGTCGGGGTTCAGGACGTGGACATCGCGCGGACCCGCCCGGGCTTCCCCCTCGCAGGCTGGCCGGGCTCGCCGCGGTCGCGGCCGCACTTGCTGTACTGGTTGCCGTGCTGTGGCCGTCGTCGCGGCCGGCGGTCGCCACTGATTCCGGCGCCACTGCCATCACGGTGGCCGGAGCCACGCCGCCGGCGGCCGCGCGGATCGACCTGGCCGAGCCGGTGGACATCCGCGGCACGGCGGTGGAGTCCGGGACGCTGAGGGTGAGCATGAAACTGTCCGTGGCCGGCATCCCGCTGGGCACCGCGACCGGCGAGTCGGTGTCGGTATCCGCCGGGAAGTCCTGGCAGGTGCCGGTGACGGCTCCGCCGCTCACCCGCTGGCTGGCGGGAGGGGCCGTTGCGGGCCGGGTAACGCTCGACGGGCCGAACGGACGGAGGGACGTCCAGGATGTGACGATCGAGCCGCAGCAGACACCGCTGGCGAGCGCCATGGGTGCAGGCGGGGTGCTGGCGGCCCTGTTTGCGCTCGCCTACCTGGAATCGACCCGCCGACTGCTGCGCAACGGCGAGCACCCGCGGCCCGCGATGGTCGCGGCGGCTGCTCTGGGAGCCGTCTTCGGCCTCGGCGTCTGGCTGTCGGCGGCCACCTTGAGTCGCCATGTGCCGGTCGTTGCCGCGGGCGTGTGCTGCATCCTGCTCGGGGTGACCGCAGCCGTCGCAACCGCTGTCGCGACTCGCCCACCAGCCTATAGATGATCTTTTGGGTGGTACCTTGACTACCATCGTGACCTTGACAGGACAAGGTCTACATGGATGGCGCGATCGTAGTCATCGAAGGGTGGGGCCGTAACCCGTGAAGCCAGATGTCCGGTTCTGAACTCGCCCGACGCCTGTTCGTCCCGGAGGAACGGTGGGGCTGGGAGTACGTGGACCCCGGCGTGAA
>NZ_CAUVXO010000007.1:40704-41995 GCF_963555865.1 Protofrankia sp. Cr1 | reverse complement strand
GGTAGCCGGCGGGCGGCGTAGCGTCCCAGGGTGAAGGCCGGGTAGGCCATCATCGTCCAGGCTGGCGGGATGACCACGGGTACCCCGGCGACACCCGGCCCGAGGGCATCGGTGTAGACGTAGCGGCCGAAGAGGAGACCGGTGTGGACCCCGGCGGTCTCGGCGGCAAGCCCGCCGCCGGCGGTGACCAGGACCATGCTGGCCGCCCATCCGGCGCCGCGGGTACAAGCCGCGTGGATGACCGAGGCCGCGGCGAACGACAGCACCGTCGCGACGGTGAGATCACGTCGTCCGGCACTTGTGGCCAGAGGATAGGCGATCTGTGCGGCGACGGTGACCGCGGCAAAGACCCATGCAAGGGCGGTCACTCAGACCGCACGAACCCGCCGGCCGTTGGCCCCCTGAGCCCGGCCGGTCGGCGGTTCGGCTGTGCCGCGGGACCGGGGTTGTTCCCCCTGGGCGGGTTCGGTGGCCGTGAGGTGCTTACCCAGTACCGCGTATTCGACCCAGCTGCCCGGGAACTGGAAGTTCGACAGCAGCGGCACAAAGCCCTCACTGGCATACAGCCGCCGGGCCCGGCTGTCGGGAAGCTCCAGCGCCGACAGCGCTGCTGTGCGTTGCGGAGCCTCGCGCAGCAGCTCCCGGATCAGTTCGCGCCCGACCCCCCGTCCCTGGAACTCCGGCAGGACGTGGAACTCGACGATCTCCAGGCAGTCGCTGAGCCATACCGCGGCGTCCTCGGGTTGCAGCGCGTCGCAGACGACGTCATGCCACCACTGGCCCTTCTGCCCGGGCAGGGCATACGCGAAGCCGATCAGGCGGTCGTCTGGCAGCAGCGCCGCCACCGCCCGCAGATCCCGACGCTCAGCGTGCCGGCGTGCGTGCATGGTTCGCTCGATGGCCGCCCGCGCCGGATCAGCCTCGTGGACGTCGAGGAAGGCGGCCTTGTAGACACCGATGACGTCGCTCAGCCGGGCACGCATCCGCGCGGGTGTCCAGCGGACCAGCCCGATGTGCTCCATCAAGCCTGCCTCCCTCGCGTCTTCGTCCTCGCCCCGCGCCACGGTGATCGGCCAGTCGCCGGTTGGCCACGCGCGGGGCGTGTCCGTCTCATACACCATCCAAGGTGCTCGACAATAACGGGTGCTCGGGGCGTTGTGCCCAACCCCGTTCCGCCGACACCCGCACGCGCTGGTGGCCGGGCCGGCGGGCGGGGCGGTGGGCGGGCCGGTGGGCGGGGCTGTGGATGCTGGTCAACTCGGCTGTCCGGTGCCGAGCAGCCGCCTCCACC
>NZ_CAUVXO010000007.1:38820-40353 GCF_963555865.1 Protofrankia sp. Cr1 | reverse complement strand
GGCCTGGGAGACGGTGTCCGACTCGGATCAGACCGACACCGGTACCGAGGTGCTCCGCAGGCTGGCCCGATCCGGGCGCAGCGCCAGGTGGATCCCGCCGCGTTCGCCGGCGAGCAGGCCGTCGAGCAGGATGGCGAGGGCCGGTGCCTGGACCGCGCCACCCGCGTTGGTCCCGGCCACCACCACCACCTGCCCGTCGAAGGCGTCCACGGCTTCCAGCACCGGCAGGCCGTCCGGGGTCATCGGACGTTCGCAGGTGCGGCGGTCGAGGATCCGGTGCGGTCCGTCCGAGCCCTGCGGCGGGGCGAGTAGCCGCCCGACGATGTCCTCCAGCGCCGCCATCAGTTCCGCGACCCGCGGATCGTCCGGCGCAGGGCGTGCGAGTCCCAGGTAACCGAAACCTCCGCTGGCGTGTATCAGGGCGGAGTCCGGGGACAAGGTGATGTTCACGACCCCGATGGGGTCTGGCGCGTGCACCTTGAGGGCGTGTCGCAGACCGGGGTTGGGTAGCGTCACCGAAACTCCGAGAACGTGCTGGACCGCGCCGGCTGATGGTGCGTCCTCGCCTAGGAGGGCAACCAGATCACGCCCGCCGATCGTCACGATGACGGTGCCGGCCCGCATGGTTGTGCCATCGTCGAGGACGAGTTCTATGGTGCCCGATTCGGTGTCCGATTCGGTGCCGGGATGGTCATCGGGGCTGTCGTGCGAACCGTCGCCGGGAAGATCATCAGGAAGGTCGTCGGAGCTTCCGGCCGGGTTGCCGTTCGCGATCCTGCGCAGGGACCGTACCGGACTGGCGGAATGCACGGGTACCCCGGCAGCTACGACCAGATTACCGATGGTGTCGGCAAGTTGGTGAATGTTGACGGCGTACCCGTCGACCTCGACAGCACCGTGAACGGATGCGACGGATACGGGGGTCGAGTGATCCAGGTCGGCGACCGGGTCGGCGGTGGCTGTGATGAGCGCAGGCCAGCGCAGCGCAATCTCATCCGGGCCAAGGACCCTGGCCGCGGAGTTGATCGCGCCCTGCAGCCGTATCCCGGCGGCGAGATCCGGCGCAGACAGGTAACAGCGGGGCAGCCGGGCATCCCGGCGCAGCCGATCGAAGGCGTGCGGGTAGGCAGCGAACAACGCCTCCCAGCCGCGAAGGCCCAGACGGTTGAGACCGATCGCGAGATCGACTGTGAGCGCACGCAACCCGGCACGGTCGGTGAATTCCTCGAAGGCCGCGACCCAGTCACGTTCGGTATCGTTGAGGGTGATCGGGTCGCGTAGCTGCCATCCGCCGTCCGTGGGCGGGCGGCGCAGAACCGTGCGTCGGGATGCGTCGGCGTGCGGGATCGTCTCGGTCAGCGACAGGTGGCGCCCGTCGGTACCGCGGTAGGTCGTGCCCTGCAGGTTGGGGTCGGTGCGGTCGGCCGGGGCCGCGTCCAGCACCCGCAGCTTGCGCCAGCCGGCTGTGTGCAGGCTCAGGGCGATGGTCAACCCGACGATCCCGGCACCGATGATCACTATCTCGCCGGGATC
>NZ_CAUVXO010000007.1:25110-38425 GCF_963555865.1 Protofrankia sp. Cr1 | reverse complement strand
GACCAGCCCGGGCGCATTGTCGATGACAACCGTCAGCTCGCGTCTGGAGTAGGCGTGCATGATCGCGTCTTCGATGAGAACCTCCGGCTCGCAGATCGCCACGATCCGGGTGCCGGCGAATGCCTTGACGTGGTCGGTGCCGACGAGTCCGTCGGTCGGGTGCAGACCGCTGGTGGTCAGCGGCACGGCGATGCTGAGCAGGTCGGAGCCGGCGAAAACGGTGGCGACGTTGGGGGCGAAGGTGACGGTCGCGTCCGCCAGCGCGTGCGCGGACAGCCAGTTGACCCGCGCCTGTGGGTCGGCGGTCAGGGACGGTGTGTGAACGAGAATCCGATGACCTCGGGCTGCGGCGGCCTGCGCGACTCGCCCGTTGATCGCGCCGGCGCCGATCAGGCCCACGGTCACCGTGCCGGGATCCAGGTGGGGGTCAGGTTCATCGATGAGCAGCGCGTTGACGACGAAACGGGCGATATGGCGAGCGTTGACCTCGGGAGTGTTGACGACCGTGATGCCATGGGCGGCTGCGCAGTCACGGTCGATGGCCGCGAGTGAGGTGCCACGGCGAACGATCAGAAGTCCATTAGGATCTTCCTGGGCATGAACCGCCGCGGTCCAGGCGGCTATTGCGGCCGCGTCCACGGTGTTCGCGCCAACGATCAGGGTGTGGGGTCGCAACGTCGACAGCGCCTCGGGCAGCGCGGACGGGGTGGCTGCGAGGTCCGCTCGCAGGTACACCGTCGGAAGCGAGGTCAGGGACAGCCGGGTGGGTTCGCTCACCCCGGTCGCGATGAGGACCCGGCGGGTGTCATGCAGCTGGTGAGAGTAGACGCATACGCCGGACTCGGCGGGTGTAGACATTCCTGTTTCCTTCGGCTAACAATCTCAAGTGAAACACGGCTACCGGAAGGCATGTTTATGGTCTCGTGTGTAATGAAGGGTCCTTGTAGTGGCGTGCGTCGCGGTCCGGCTCGTGGTGAAGATCTGCGCTCGGCATAACTTCCAGCGTGCCGTATGATCTTCAATGGTTGGTTAACGGTGTGGATCTTTTGGTGACCGACGCCACTGTCGACCCGACTCGTCCGTCATGATCGGATGGCGGGGGTCGGGAATTTTCGTCCCGGCTACCGTGGGGCCTCCGAGCACGCGGGATAAACCATGATCAGGTTTTTCGCGGTTGCTGCCGGATCGGTGAAACTGATCCGCCAGGTTCGGGCCCCTGTTCGGATCGTGCCAGCGGGTCACGGCCGTTAACTGTTCCGTGGGTACGTAGAACGGCGAAACGCGCAAAGAGCTCTTCCTTGTACCAGCCGCCGTCGACAGTGCGGCGAACGACATCGGCATGGGCCGGGCTGCCGTAGGCGAACCGGCACAATGCCTCGGCATCGTCCCAGACGCTGAACGTTCCCAGCAGGCCGAGTGGTGCCTCGCCGATCCCCACCGCGAACCGCAGGCCCTCGCATCGGGCGAGGTCCTCGGCCACCGGCGGCACCGCGCGCCAGAAGGCGGGTGCCCGCCGCAGCGACAGCCTGGCTCTGGTGATCGCCGCAATCGGATCCGCCGGGTGCGTCAGACCCGCAGGCTGCGTCACCGGATCGCCGAACGGACGCTGGCGGGCCCACCTCCCGCGGGACGACAGCGGGTGGAGCTCAGCTCGCCACCGTTCGTGTGCGATTGCAGACCATGCGCCGATCATGGCGGACCGTTCGAACGCGGCCGCCTCGCGCGCGGAAGCCCAGACGGTCAGCAGACCCCAGCGCAGCACGTCGGCGTCGCGCAGGCCGAAGGTCTGGCCGCGTCCGGTGCCGAGCGATCGGGCGAAGACGACGCCGGTCGTGCGCCGCAGGTGCCGGCGGTCCAGCGCCATTCTCGCGACTGCGTGTGGGACATGACGGGGATGCACCCCCCACAGGTCGACAGTCACCAGCGGGCAGCTCTGTGCCGCAGCTTCACCGGTTTCGCCGCCGCGTCCCACGGTCACAACCGTATCGTGGGGCCCACCGATCGCAGCGGTGACAAGCGCAGCACGCCGTCGTGTTCCGTCCCGTACTTCTGGGCGAAGAACACGCGGAGACGGGAGGCGTCGTCGCGACAGAGCAGCGCACGGCATCTCCCCAACGTCAGCAGGGGATGACGGCCAGACCCGGCGACCTGCGTGAGAACGCCGTCCGGGCCGCTGTCGCGGACCAGCCGGGCCAACGTGTCATCGGCCACGTAGACCGAGTCTTCGATCCGCACGTATTGCACGGTGAGCGCAGACGAGCCGTCCGTTCGCGAATCGATCAGCAGCGGTAGCCCCAGATAGTCGTCAAGCCCGGTGCTGACCTCCGGGCCCCACAGGCTGTCGAAGCGCTGCTCGATGAACTGGACGAGGGTGGAGTCGACCGTCGTCTCATGCTGGGTGGAAGCCGCCGAGGAGCGACCAACCGGATACGTCGACACGATGGCCCCGTTGTCCCACCGGTGGTAACTCGTCAGTGGTTGCTCACTGTAGACACGCACGGACATCCGGTGCCGCAGGTGCGGGTCCAGACCCGTTCGGATGGCGTCGAGCCGGCGCAGGTTAATTCTGATCGTGTCAGGGACGTTGACGCTGCGGCTTAGATCTTCCTCTCGTTGCGCGGCGGCACGCGAGTCCGGGTCGAGCAGGAGGATCTGCACCAGTGCACCGCCGTCCAGCGCGCTGCCCACGGCCGTTGCGAACCCCGGCTCATGCTGGGGGGCGACCAGGTCGGTCCACGTGTTGAGGACCCGCACGATCCGCCGGCTGGCGGCGGCGCGGCTGATGAAGTAGGCGGGGTCGAATCCGCCGAGCAGCCGGCCGGCGCCGAACTGGGCGGGCTTGACCGGTGCGGTCGAGGACAGTCGTTGCTCCGCGACGGCGAGTTCCGCGGAGCCGGTCTTGCGTAGCAGGTTGATGCCCTGCTGCCAGGATCGCCGAGCGCTGGGAAGGTCGTCCATCCGCGCGAGCATGTCCCCGCGGCTGATCAGGATGCGCGGCTCCCACAGCGGATCCGGCAGGGCCGCGAGCAGGGTCAGGGAGTCGTTGTACGCGGCGAGGGCGCGGTCCAGTCGCGTCTGGCTGCGGTGGAGGTCGCCGAGGCGGCGCCGTGCGTACGCCTCCAGCGGCCGATTGTCGAGATCCCGCGCGATCGTCAGGCTCATCGACAGGCAGGTGATGGCCTCGGAGAGTTCCTTGCGGTTGCCGTGGCACATGGCCAGGCACACCAGCGTTTCGGCCTCCGCGGCCGGGCTGTTGGACTGGCGGAACAGCTGCAGCGCCCGGTCGAAGAACTGCGCAGCCTCATCGTACTGGCCCTTGCCGCGGCAGGCGTCGGCGAGCCCGTGCAGACTGCGCGCTTCGCCATAAATATGATCAAGAGCGGTGAAGATCTCAAGGCTGCGGGTGAACCGTTCGGTGGCGAGGTCGAGGTGATCGCGTGCCGCGCCGTTCGCGTTGATCGCGGGCTGGCTGTCCGGGTCGGTGCCAGGGGCGCCCAGACGCCAGGACGCCTCCTCGAAGGCGAGGACGATGTCCCGGTCGCCGAGACTGCACAACATGGTGGCTTCAGCGAGCGGGTCGCCCGCCCGGCGGGCCGCCGTCAGGCCCTGGCTGTGTGTCTGATCCCAGTCGTCCCAATGGCCGTTGAATTCGTAGAACCGGGTGGCCGCCGCGGCCAGCCGCCACGTCATCTCGTCGAGCTTCAGCGTGGCCGCCTGCTCGATCAGGAGATGAAGGTTGACGCGTTCGATACCGAACCAGACCAGTGGCCCCGCGAGCAGGGCGGAGACGGTGTCGATCTCGTCTGCCGGCGCACCGGGCGCAACCGGGTTGTCGGTCGTGCGCGGCCCACCGGGTGAGAAGGCCGCGGTGGCTCGGTCGACGACGGTCAGGTACGCCGAGAGCAGCCTGGTCAGGGAGGTGCGCAGATCGTCATGGGCGGTGTTCACCGGCTCTGGGCCGACCGGCTCTGTGGCGGCCCCAGCGGTGTCGTCATGCTCCGCCGGGCTGCCGGCAATGCGATCCGCCGGGCTGCCGGCAGTGCGAGGAGAAGCCTCATCGCGTTGCCGCTGGCCGGTCTGGCGTTCCCGCGCGAATACCCGCATCAGGTCGTGGAAACGGTATCGGGTCTGCCCGGTCTGGTCGGGACCACGTCGTTCCAGGAGCTGGGCGTCGGCGAGGCGGTCAAGGACGTCCTCGGCCTCGTCGCCGCCGATGCCGAGCAGGGCCGCCGCGGCCCAGGGCGCGAAGTCGACGACGTTGGGGAGGGCGAGCAGTCGGAAGGCCTGGCGTTCGTCCTCCGGCCGACCATCGTAGCTCAGTGCGAAGCTGGCTCGGACCTCGAGGTCACCCAGTTCCAGCCAGGACAACCGGTCACGTTCACTGGCGAGTCGGCCGGCGACGCGGGCCAGGCGCCAGTGTGGGTGAGCGGCGATCTTGCGGCCGGCGATCTTGAGTGCCATCGGCAAATAGCCACAGAGCCCGGCGATGTCGCGGACGGCCTCGGGTTCGGCCTCGACCCGCTGGTCACCGGTGAGTTTCGCCAGCAGCGCGACGGCTTCGGTGGGGTGCAGGACGTCGATTGTCCGGTGATAGGCGTCCAGGCTGTGCAGTCGGGAGCGGCTGGTGACGATGACCGCACAACCGGGAGTGGTGGGCAGTAACCGCCGGATCTGAGCCTCGTTGGCGGCATTGTCCAGGACGATTATCATGCGTTGATTGACGAGAAGGCCGTGGTACATCTCCACAAGATCGTCTGGGTCGGTGGGCACCGCCGTTCTGGTCACTCCAAGTGCCTGGACGAGCCGGGTCAGTACCCGGGTCGGCTCCAATGGAGACTGCATGTTGCCCCGCAGGTCGAAGAACAGGCTCGTGTCGGGGAAGTGCTCGCGAACCTGGTGGGCCAAGTGGACTGCCAGTGCGGTCTTACCTGCTCCGGGCTTGCCGGCGATGGCTACGATGACGGTGCTTTTGGCCAGGGCGTCCGGGTCGGTCAGCGCGGTGAGGATCCTGGTCCGGATGCTGTCGCGGCCGGTGAAGTCCTCGACATCCGGCGGAAGCTGGTAGACCCCGAGGCTCGGTGGCGTCGGTCTCGTCGGGCGTTCCAGCGCGCGTGGTGGCGTCCAGTCCAAGCTGGCCGATCCCCGCAGGAGGTCCTCCTGCAGGCGGCGTAGCGGAGTTGCGTCCAGACCGTGGGAATGCAGGGCCTCGAGCCCTTCGCGGCATGCCTGCGTGGCATCGTCGGACCGGTTGGCCCGGTACAGGGCGATGATGAGATCTCTGCGCAGTGCGTCGTCGCGCGGGTACTGGGTGACCAGTGCCCGAAGGTCGCCGATGATCTCCCGGTGGCGACCGAGCGAGAGGTCCGCGGAGATCCGCGTCCGCAGGACGTCGCGGTGCAGTTCATCAAGGCGCTGGATATGGGCGGTGGCAAAGGAGTACTCGGCGACGTCGGCGAGTGGCTGACCGCGCCACAGGCCCTGGGCTGCCTGTAACGGGGCGATCGCGGCGACCGGATCCCCGTCCTCGACGGCGCGGCGACCCTGATCGAGTAGGGCGTGAGCCTGGGTGGCGTCGACCTGTTCGGGACTGACCCGAAGTGCGTATCCCGGGCCGTTGCGGACGAGGAGGCGGTTGCGTTCGGTCGGGTCGAGTCGGCGGCGCAGCTCGCTGATGTGTGTCCGTAAGGTCGCCGACGCCCCGTCCGGGGGAGCGCCGTCCCAGACCGTATCGATCAGCTGACGGGTTGTGACGATCTGACCGATGTTCAACAGCAGGACCGTGAGTAGCACTTTCCGCTGTTTTCCGCCAAGGACGATCCCATTGCCGTCACGGGTGACCTCGGTGGGCCCCAGGATTGCGAAATGCAGGTTCTCTTCGTTCGGCATGTGACCTTCTCGCGCTGATCCCGTCCGGCTACGGTATCTGGCGATACCCGCTTGCGGGTCCGCGCTTCTTCGGGCTGCCGGCGACACGGCCATGTCGCCGGCGACTTTGGCGAGGGCGACGATCGTGCTGCCTTTGGCCTACTGGTACAGCGTGCGTCGTGTGCGCCACTGTGGCAACCACTTCGCGTCCCTGGGTCGAGTCGGGTGGACGACTGCTACCGTGCAAAGTATCGCGGGTTCTTTCGCTTTCGGCTCGTGTGGGTCCTGCCGCCGATTCCACGTTACCATCAACGGAGCGTCAATTTTCGCTGTGAGCGTGTGTGTACGACTGGTTGATGGCTGCCTGCTTCGCTTGTTCCATACAGGCCTGTTCGTGCGGGGCCGAAGGAACAACAGGAAGGTGTGCCGATCATCATGGACACATCGACGAAGGGGATGCTACAGCCGGGACTTCTGCATGAGGTGGCCCTGGATGTCGTCGACGGTAGGCTGGGCTGGGTCATGCTCGTCGCGGATGACAGCCGCGTTGCCGCGATTCTCGCGGACTGGGATGACCGCCGCCGGGTTGAGTTGATGGTTGCCGGTCGGCCACTGGCGCTGGAAGCCGATCTTGATGGCCCGGGGATACGGGTGTTCGATCCCGTGACGTGTATTCCGCTGGCTGCCTTTCGGCCGGCGCGGCGCGGTGGCGGCGGCATGGTCGAACTTCCTGGTACCCGCGCGGTGCGTTGGGTCGTTCCCCGTGGGTCCGTCTTTGAATGCGGCTTTCTGAGCAGATACGGCGGCGGTCTCATCCGGTTCGCGCGCGACTGCACGGCGCTGGTGCTCGTGGACGATGATCGTCGTCGGCGCGGGGGTATCCACGATCCGTTGGTTCTGCTGACCCTGGGTTGGTTTCTGCTCCTGAAGGGCCAAAGGCGGCGCGATCGTGGTTCTTCCGCGCCGCCGGAGGCCCAGGTTGCTGGGGCGCCGTGGGGCCAAAGGCGGCGCGATCGTGGTTCTTCCGCGCCGCCGGAGGCCCAGGTTGCTGGGGCGCCGTGGGGCCAAAGGCGGCGCGATCGTGGTTCTTCCGCGCCGCCGGAGGCCCGGATTGCTGAGGTCCGGGTATGCGAAGCACCGCCCGGTCCGCGCTCTGACAGCGGTCGGCCTGTCGTGCCGCGTACGGAACGACCCCTTCATCGGCCCGAAGGACTGCGATCGGGAGCGCGTTCGTAGCCGCTTCGGGTGGGGGGCGTCGCCCTGCGCCCTGGGTGGTCCGCTGCGGCCGACGATGTTGACGGATCTGGCTCGGGTGAGGTTTACTTCTTCCAGTGATCGAACATGCGTTCGACACATGGAAGGGGCGGTCATGAGCCGGCGGACTGTTGACCAACGCGCTACATTTTCCGTGTCTGCTCTGACGCGGGAGCGTCCTGACGTTCGAACGGCGCTCCCGGCCGCGGGGCTGCCCCGCCGTTCCCGCGACGAGCTGCTCTTGGCCGCGCGTCACGGCCTTGACGAGGCAAGCCTGGCCCAGCTTCCCGGGGAGCGGTACGCCCTGGCCCATCTGGCGGCGCTGCGTGCTGCCGCGGCTGTCCTCGCCGATCGGGCTCAGGCCCGTCCCGGTCATCGTGGTCGGCCGGCGAGTGCCTGGCGGCTGCTTGCGATGGTGGCACCTGAACTGACGGAGTGGGCGCAGTTCTTCGCATCCGGTGCCGCCAGGCGGGCGGCGGCGCAGGCGGGTCTGCCGGTGGTCGATACCCGCGATGCCGATGACCTGGTCCGCCAGGTTGAAACCTTTCTCACGGTGGTGGAAACAACGTTGGGCCTGCCGTCACAGCCGGCGCTGCCGGCCATGCTTGTCGGGTCAGCCAGACTGTCCCGAGGCTGAAGGCCGCTTTGACCAAGACGGCTACCCTGGCCGATCTCCAGAAGATCGTGAATGCCGACGCCCCACATACGCGTCGGGTCGGGGCTACCGGCCACCGGCTGCTGCCGGTAGCGCCCGCACTCGCGTCGATGCTGCCAGCGGCTGGGCTTCGACGTGGGTCGACAGTCGCGGTGAGTGGATCAACATCTTTTCTTCTGGCAGTGCTCGGCGTGCCCTCACAGGCCGGGGTGTGGTGCGCGATGGTGGGCTTTGCCTCGCTCGGTGTGGTGGCGGCGGCCGATGCCGGGATCGTGCTGGACCGTTTTGTTCTTGTGCCGGAGCCGGGCCAGCGGTGGCAGGCGGTGACGGCAGCCTTCCTCGACGCGCTGGATGTGGTGGTGGTCCGTCCACCCGAGCATGTACGCGGTGCGGATGCGCGGCGGCTGACGGCACGCGCTAGAGAGCGGGGCGCCCTGCTCGTCGTAGCGGGGGAATGGGAGGGAGCCGACATTCGGCTTTCCGTGACTGACATGAGGTGGGAAGGCCTGGGGCAGGGGCACGGGTCTCTGCGGGTGTCCTGCGTTCTGGTGCATGCGTGGGGACGTCGTGGCGCGGACCGTCCTTGCCAGGCTCATCTGCTGCTGCCGGCGATGGAGCGGGTCATTCCTGCTCCCGTTCGTGTTCCTGTCTCCGCAGGGCGTCGGATAGCCGACGAACATCAGACGCTGATCGGGGTGCCGCGGCGTTCGGCGGATGTGGTTTCGGAAGGAGCCGCGTGACATCGGCACCGAAGATGCGCGTACTGGCCGTCTGCTGCCCGGACTGGCCGCTTGTCGCGGCCGGGGTCGCGGCTGACGTCCCCGCCGTGGTGGTGGCGGCTCACCAGGTTCTGGCCTGTACACAGGCGGCCCGGTCGTTCGGGGTGCGCCCGGGTCTGCGTCGCCGGGAGGCCCAGGCCCGGTGTCCGAGCCTGGTGGTTCTGCCTGACGACCCCGGCAGGGATGCCCGTGTGTTCGAGCCGGTCATCGCCGCGGTCGAGTCCGTGGTACCCGGGGTTGAGGTGGTCCGTCCGGGCGAGTGTGTGGTCGCATCCGGCGGGGCCACGCGTTACTTCGGTGGAGACGCGGCCGTGGCCCGTGCCGTGCATGGCGCGGTGTCCGGGGCTGGTGGCCTCGCATGCGGGGTAGGTGTCGCGGACGGGCCGTTCGTCGCCGTGCTCGCCGCCCACCGGAATGTGATTGTCAAACCGGACGCAAGCCGGGATTTTCTCGCTTCGTTGCCCGTCGAGACGCTCAGGCGCCCAGAACTCGCGGACCTCCTGCGTCGGCTGGGTCTGCCGACCCTTGGTCATTTTGCCGCGCTGCCTCCCGACGACGTCATCGCCCGCTTCGGGCCGGACGGAGCGTTCGCCCACCGGCTTGCCCGGGGGCAGGACCACCGTCCGCTTGCTCCATGTCATATGCCACCCGATCTTGCCGTCAGTACCGAAGTCGACCCACCCGCTGACCGGGTCGAGTTCGTGGTCTTCGCGGCCAGGAGACTCGCCGAACAGGTGCATGACCGGCTCGTGACGGCAGGTCTCGCCTGCACGCGGATAGTCGTTGAGGCGCAGACCGAACACGGCGAGCGGACGCGACGTGTCTGGCGGCATGACGGTCCGCTGTCCGCCGTTGCCATCGCCGAACGGGTGCGCTGGCAGCTTGAAGGATGGCTGTCGGGAGGCGTCGGTTGTGCCGAGGCGACCGGCGGGGTCGCGCCGAGTGCCGGTATCGTCCTGCTCCGCATCGTTCCCGACCAGCTCGTCCGCGCAGACGGCCGCCAGCTCGGGCTGTGGGGGGAAGCCGGGGTCGGGGCCGACCGGGTGGCGCGAGCCATCAGCCGGGTTCAGGGCATGCTCGGTCCGGACGCGGTGGTCACCGCCGTGCTCGGCGGTGGCCGCGGTCCCGCGGAGCGGGTCCGGTTGGTGCCGTGGGGAGAACCTCGCGCTCCAGTCGGTGTTGACCTGCCATGGCCTGGGCGGCTTCCCGCACCGGCGCCGGCTACTGTTCCGTCCCGGCCGGTACCGGCCGTGGTCGTGGACGACGCCGGCGCTGCGGTCGGGGTGAGCGGACGTTGCGTCGTGACCGCGGCACCCGCCTGGCTGGCGGTTGACGGCAGGCCGCAGGTACGGGTGACCGCATGGGCCGGACCATGGCCCGCCGACGAGCGTTGGTGGGACCCGGCAGCGCGACGCCGGGCGCGTTTCCAGGTCACGGTCGCCGACGGTTCCGCTCATCTGCTTGCTCTGGAGAACAGCCGTTGGTGGGTTGAGGCCACCTATGACTGACAGGACCTCAGCCGGCGGGACCCTCTACGCGGAGTTGCACTGTCATTCGGCGTTCAGCTTCCTCGATGGCGCCAGTCAACCGGAGGATCTGGTCACGGAGGCGGTGCGGCTCGGGCTTTCCGGGCTTGCCATCACCGATCACAACGGGATGTATGGAGTGGTTCGCTTCGCCGAGGCGGCAGCCGCGGCGGGTCTGCCGACCTTGTTCGGTGCCGAGATATCCCTTGGGCCGGGAGCGCCGCGCGACGGTACCGCGGACCCGGCGGGGGAGCATCTGCTCGTCCTGGCGCGTGGTCCCGAGGGGTACCGGAGGCTGTGCCGGGCGGTATCGGACGCGCATCTGGCCGGGGGCGGGAAAGGCCGGCTGGCCGTCGAGCTCGAGGCTCTCGCGGCCTGGGCAGGCGGGCACTGGCAGGTGCTCACCGGATGCCGCAAGGGCAGTGTCCCCCGCGCGCTGGTCTCGGCCGGCCCGCAGGCGGCTCGGGGCGCGTTGGACACGCTGACGGCGTTGTTCGGCCGGGACAACGTAGCCGTCGAACTGTGGGATCATGATAATCCGCATGACGGCGACCGCAACGACGCGCTCGCGAGCATCGCCACGGCGTACGGGTGCAGGCTCGTCGCCACGAACAACGTGCATTACGCAACCCCGGCCGGATCCCGGCTGGCGGCGGCGCTGGCGGCTGTGCGGGCCCGGTGCAGCCTTGATGACCTGGACGGCTGGCTGCCGGCCGCGGCTGGGGCTCACCTGAGGTCTCCGGCGGAGATGGCGGTACGTTTCGCGCGATTTCCCGGAGCGGTGCGACAGGCGGCCCAACTCGGCGCGGAACTCGCTTTCGATCTGACGCTGATCGCACCCAGGCTGCCGGACTTTCCGCTGGCTGCGGGGGAGAGCGAGGCGGTCCGGCTTCGGGCACTCACCGAGGACGGAGCCGCGCGCCGGTACGGCCCGCGCCACCGGGAACGGGTCGCTGGTGCCTATGCGCAGCTCGACCACGAGCTTGACCTGATTGAATCCCTGGGCTTTCCCGGTTACTTCCTGATTGTCCACAATATCGTTGTCTTCTGCCGGGACAACAACATCCTGTGCCAGGGGCGGGGCTCGGCGGCGAATTCCGCGGTCTGCTACGCGCTGGGTATCACCAATGTGGACGCGGTGTCGTTCGGCCTGCTGTTCGAGCGTTTCCTCGCGCCGGAGCGGGACGGTCCGCCGGACATCGACATCGACATCGAATCCGGCCGTCGGGAGGAAGTCATCCAGTATGTCTTCCAGCGTTACGGCCGGGATCGGGCTGCCCAGGTCGCGAACGTCATCAGCTACCGCCCGCGGTCGGCCGTCCGCGACGTCGCCCGCGCGTTGGGCTACTCCCAGGGACAGCAGGACGCCTGGTCGAAGCAGCTTGATCGTTGGGGGTCACTGCCGGAACGAAACGGTTCACCGCGGTCTTCACCGGAATCATCTTATGATCATGAAATTCCGATGGAGGTCATGAATCTGACCAGGCAGCTCCTGGGTTTCCCCCGGCACCTGGGTATCCATTCCGGCGGAATGGTCATCTGCGATCGTCCGGTGGCCGAGGTCGTGCCCGTGGAGTGGGCTCGAATGCCCGGGCGAACGGTAATCCAGTGGGACAAGGACGACTGTGCGGCGGCCGGGCTGGTCAAGTTCGACCTGTTGGGTCTCGGTATGTTGTCCATGCTGCACGGCGTGTTCGATCTCATTCGTGATCATCACGGCCGGGCACTCGACCTCACATCGATCCCACCGGAGGATCCCGCGGTCTACGACATGCTCTGCGCGGCCGATTCCGTCGGGGTTTTCCAGGTCGAGAGTCGGGCCCAGATGGCGACGTTGCCGCGGCTGCGCCCACGTCGTTTCTACGATCTCGTGGTCGAGGTCGCGCTGATTCGGCCTGGTCCGATCCAGGGCGGCGCGGTCCATCCCTACATCCGCCGCCGTAACGGCGCCGAGGAGATCACCTATCCGCATCCACTGCTGCGCCGCTGCCTGGCGAAGACCCTCGGTATACCGATTTTTCAGGAACAGCTCATGCAGATGGCGATCGATATCGCCGGCTTCTCGCCGGCCGAGGCCGACCAGCTGCGGCGGGCGATGGGGTCGAAAAGAGCGTCGGAACGCATCGAACGCCTCCGGGCCAGGATGTATGAAGGCATGGCTGCGAACGGTGTTACCGGCCGGACCGCGGAGGATATCTACGACAAGATCGCCGCATTTGCCGACTTCGGATTCCCGGAAAGCCATTCGGTAAGTTTCGCCTTCCTCGTCTACGCCAGTTCATGGGTGAAGCTCTACTATCCTGCGGCCTTCTGCGCGGCGCTGTTGAACGCGCAGCCGATGGGGTTCTACTCGCCGCAGAGCCTGGTCGCGGACGCCCGTCGCCATGGGGTCGTGATCCACGGTCCCGACGTCAACCTGTCGCTGGCCGGGGCTACGCTGGAAGGAACGTCCGCTCAGGGTGGGGCGGTGAGTGCCCGCGACAGCGGCGGGCCTGTAGGCGATCCGCGGCTGGTTGCGGACCAGCCGGCGGTTCGGCTGGGCCTTGCCGGGATCCGGCAGGTTCGGTCCACGACGGCCGAACGCATCGTCGCCGAGCGCCGCGCCGGAGATCCGTTCGTCAGCATGTCCGACGTGGTTCGCCGGAGCGGGATCAGCGCCGCTCAGGTGGAGGCGTTGGCCACAGCCGGAGCGTTCGACTGCTTCGGGCTGGCTCGACGTGAGGCGCTGTGGGCCGCCGGGGCAGTTGCGCAGGCCCGTCCGGATCGGCTTGAGGGCACTGAGATCGGTACGGCTGTGGCGACGGTCGCACCCTTTTTGCCGGGTATGAACGGGCTTGAGCGGGCGATGGCCGATCTGTGGGCGACCGGGATCACGCCGGACAGCTATCCCACGCAGTTCATCCGTGATCGTCTGGACGCGCTGGGCGTCCTGTCCGCAGTGTTGGTGCGTGCGGCGGAGGCGGGCACCCGGGTTCTCGTCGCCGGTGTGGTGACACACAGACAACGACCGGAGACCGCTGGTGGCACGATATTTCTCAACCTGGAGGACGAGACCGGAATGGTGAACATCATCTGTTCCCATGGCGCCTGGGTGCGCTACCGCCGGGTGGCCAGGACCGCGCCGGCGCTGATAGTACGGGGACGGCTGGAGAAGGCCGAGGATGTGGTGAACGTCATCGCCGAGCGTTTGGATCGCTTGGCGCTGGCGATCCCCACGAACGATCCGGGGACTTCGG
>NZ_CAUVXO010000007.1:19243-24459 GCF_963555865.1 Protofrankia sp. Cr1 | reverse complement strand
CGGGATTTCCGGTGACTCGCCGCGTCCCTCGTGCCGGTCGCTCGTGGCTGCCGACGACGGGGGCGTTGCGTGAGGTTCGCCGGCAGGTGACGACGGGAGGATGGCGGCCCGCGGCTACCCTGCCGCATGAGACGTCGGGAAGTCCCGAACGGGCATCGCCCAACCGGAGGTACGGCATGGTTGTCGGAAGTCGTCCAGTCAGCTGGGAAGATCTTCGCCAAGCCGTGGTCTGGCAGGGTCTGCGGGATGCGCTGGCTGTCATCACTCCGCCCGGGAACACCTCGCTCACGATCGTGGACGCCGGCGGCGGGAGCGGTGGGTTCGCGGTACCACTGGCCGAGCAGGGCCACCGGGTGACAGTGGTTGATCCGAGCCCTGACTCACTCGCGTCCCTCGACCGGCGGGCAGCTGAACGCGGGGTCACGCATCTGGTGGCGGCACGTCAGGGTGATCTTTGTACTCTCCCGGGGATCGTCGGTGCAGCATCCTGCGACGTACTGCTGTGTCACACCGTGCTGGAAGTCGTGGATGAACCCGCCCGTGCCCTTGCGGCCGCAGCGTTGGTCCTGCGTCCGGGCGGGCTGCTCAGCATCGTCGCGGCCAACCGGGACGCGGTCGTGCTCGCCCGTGCGCTCGCGGGCAGGTTCGCGGAGGCGCAGTACGCGCTTGCCGATCCCGGCGGGCGGTGCGGAACATCCGACTCCGCGCACCGTTTCGATGCGCGTGCTCTCGCCGGCATGGTGCGCGATGCCGGTGCCGATGTGATCGCGATCCACGGTGTACGGGTGTTCGCAGACCTGGTACCCGGAGCGTTGGTGGACGGCGACCCGTCCGCCGCCGAGCGGTTGCTGCGCCTGGAGATCGCCGCGTCGTCCCGTCGGCCGTTTCGCGATCTTGCCACTCAATTGCACGTCCTCGCTCACCGCAACGCCGGCTGACAGCAGGCAGCTGAATGCGGTCACGGTGAGCACTTACGGGCTGCCTGACGATGAGGGCAGCTGTGTCCTGCACGTCGACATGGACGCATTCTTCGCCTCGGTCGAGGTGCGGGCCGCACCACGCCTGCTGGGCTGTCCCGTGATCGTCGGTGGCGGCGTGCGGGGGGTGGTGCTGTCCGCAACCTATGAGGCCCGTCGCTACGGCGTGCGAAGCGCCATGCCCATGGCCCAGGCGCGTCGACTGTGCCCGGCGGCGGTGGTGGTGCCCGCCAACCACGACGCCTACCGTGCGGCGTCGACAGCGGTCATGGAGATCTTTCATGACGTCACGCCGATGGTCCAGCCGCTGTCCCTTGACGAGGCGTTTCTCGACGTCACGGGCGCTCGGCGGCATTTTGGACCGCCGGCTCGCGTGGCGGCGGCCATCCGGACCAGGGTTGCCTCCGAGCAAGGGCTGACCTGTTCGGTCGGGGTGGCGCCGTCGATGTTCATCGCCAAGATTGCGTCCGCGCGGTGCAAGCCGGATGGGTTGCTGGTGGTTCCCGATCATGGCGTGCTTGCTTTCCTGCATCCACTGCCCACCACCGCGCTGTGGGGAGTCGGGGAACGTACCGAGGCAACCCTGCGGCGTCTGGGTCTGCGTACCATCGGTGACATCGCCGACACTCCGCTCGCCACCCTGCGGGCTGTGCTCGGCCGGGCTGTGGGAGCGCAGCTGTCCGCGCTCGCCCACGGCCGTGACGACCGGGTGGTCAGTCCACCCGCGGTCGATCGCAGCATCGGGGCCGAAGTGACCTTCCCGGTCGACACCGCGGATCGAGCCGGCATCGTCCGGGAGCTGTTGCGCCTGTCTGAGCGGATCGGCGCCCGGCTGCGGGGCCGCAGCTACGGAGCCCGCACTATCTCGCTCAAGGTCCGCTATGCTGACTTCAGCACCGTTACTCGGGCGCGGACGCTGCCTGAAGCGACCGATGTCGCACAGGCGATCTATCGCACTGCATGTGAGCTGTTCGACGGGCTTCGCGCTGAGGCCATTGCCGCTCGACCGGTCGCGGTACGTCTGGTCGGCGTGCGGGTTGAGAATCTCGTCGCGGCCGGAGACCTGACTCACCAGCTCGTGTTGGGTGAGCGCCGCTTCGGGCGACGGGATGCCGAGCATGCCGCTGACCGTGCTCGTAGCCGCTTCGGTGCGGACACGATCCGGCCGGCGTCGCTGATGACATCTCCCGGTGTCACCCGGGATGGGCTTCCCGGTGTCACCCGGGATGGGCAGGGGGAGGACTGAGGGCAGGACGAACCGATCGGTCTGTCTCGGCATGGTTGGTTGCCTACCGCGCCCGCCCGCTCGTGCCTATTCTTGGGTGTCAGGTTCCGTCTGCCGGACCTGCCGGTCGTGGGAGGAGCGTCGATGCCGCTCTCGGAAAACGAGCAGCGCCTGCTGGATCAGATTGAGCGCGCGCTCGTCGAGGACGATCCGAAGTTCGCGAGCACGGTCCGCTCGACGAACCCCCGTACCTACCTGCTACGCAGGGTTCGTCACAGCGTTCTCGTGTTCGTGCTCGGATTGGTCGTCCTGGTCGTCGGAGTCGTACTCAACCGGACGCCTCTGATCGTGGTCTTCGGTGTGCTCGGCTTCGGTCTGATGTTGTTCGCGGCGTCGCGGGGCGCTGCCGATCTTCGCCGGATCGGTGGTCGCGGTGGCGAGTCGGGCGGTCGTCATCCGTCGGTTTCACGGCGCCAGCCCCGTGCTTCGATCACTGCGCGCCTTGAGGAACGCTGGCGCCGTCGATGGGAGGACAGGGACGGCCAGTGACGGTCGGTGACGGTCGGTGGCGGTCGGTGATGGTCAGGTTGACTGACGGCTGGGTCGTCTCCGTCGGGCGAATCGGCCGAATCCACCCAGCCCACCGACCACCGAGCGTGGGGCGACCAGCGCACGCGCTCGGTCGCTGCGCGGGGCCGCCGTCCGCAGCAGCTGCCCGACCAGCTGCAGGTTACGTCCGATCCCTGCGTCGGACGTGCCGGACCGGGCCAGCGTGGGCGGTCCGTAGCAGGCCAGCTCCTCCGCCTCGGCGATCTGGAACAACGCAGCCCGTGCCGTCTCGGCGTCGGGTGCCGCGACCTCGGCGCTGGCGGCGATGTGGTCGGCCAGGCGCATTGCGACGGCCCGCGGCGACTCGTTCGAACGCAGCGGCAATCCAAGATCGGCCGTGAGGTCCGTGAGTTCGGCCCAGACCGCGTGCACCCGGACATCCACGGCCGTTGACCCGTCGCGATCGGGGTGACCGCCTGTCATTGCGACGGCGACACGGCGGCGGCGGCGCGCGATCCGCACCATGGCCGGAAGCAGCAGCACCACGACGATGCCGGTCCCGAGCAGAGCCCGCGCACCCCACCGGATGATCGTAGATAGTGAAATGCTTATGGAATGTGTTTTTTCGGAAGCTTTTGGCTCCGCGATGGGTGCGCCATCCCGGCTGGCACCAGGATGCGGCCCCGTCGCCGGAGTCGGCGTGGCGGCGTTGCGCGACGGTGCGGCCGAGGAGTTCGCACCGGGCCCGGTCGCGTCGGGGGACAAGGCGTACGCCGGGGTGATGGTACCGTCCGCACGAGGAGTGGGCTCGAAGGAAACCCACCCGATCGAGGCGAACCACGCTTCCGGCCAGGCGTGCGCATCCTTGTTGGTGATCAGATAGCTGCCGTCGGACTGTCGGGTCCCCGGGACGAAGCCGATCACAACCCGGGCCGGGATGCCGAGAGCTCGCAGCAGCACGGTCATCGCGGAGGCGAACTGCTCGCAGTAGCCACGTCTGCTCGTGAACAGGAACTCGGTCAGAGCCCCGTCCTGGGTCGTGGGAGCGCCGTTGAGGTCATAGATGAAGTTGGTGTCGTGCAGGTAGTTCTGGATCGCGACGGCCTGCTGGTAGCTGTTCGTGCGGGTCGCTGTTATGTCACGGGCGAGTTTCCCGACCCGCGGGTCGGTACTGGGCGGAATCTCCGTGTCAATCTTCAGATCTGCCGGGACCGTCCGCGGTGAGGCCGCAAGCTGGCTTGGAAGCGGGTCGGGGATGGACGCTTCCACCTGGAAGTGTGCGCCGGCGGTAGTGGCCCGGGTACTGAAGACCGTGCCGGTGTCGGCGGACAGTCGCCAGTCGTGGTCCGGAGCAAGACCGTCGATCCTGGTCGGGGTCCCAGGCAGGGGAAGGTAGCGTTCCGTCAGGACCGTCGACACGTTGATTGTTGCTGACACCGTTGTGGCGCGGGTGTTGCGGGCCACCGTGGGAAGGCCGTCGTTGATTCTCGCATCGCTGGTCGCGTGCAGTGAGCGGAGAGTGAACCGCTGCCCGTCGAACTGTTCCAGCGCGGTCAGCCGCAGGTACCGGGGAGTGGCCGTGCGCACCGACAGCAGGCTCGTGGGCTCGCTGGCATGCAGTTGCTGCGACATCGAGACGAATGGCGGCACCACGATCGCCGAACCCGGGCCGACCGTGTAGCGGGGAACACCCTGCTGGCGGGCCAATGGTCCCACCCCGTTGAAGGACGGCAACAGGGCCGGGACCGCCAGGGTGCACACCACCGCGCACAGGGCGATGCCGGCGGCAAGGCTGGCTGCGCTGTTCGGTAGTGACGGCCGCTCCGATCGGGTGATCGACTTTCCCCAGCGTTCGAGCGTCTGCCGCCTGTCCATCGCGAGCAGCAGCAGAAATCCTGCCGTGCCGAGCAGGAACGGCGCTACTCCGACACCGCGTGGCAGCACGGCGGCGGGCAGCATGAACAACGCCAGCAGCGGAAGTCCCGCGAGTGTCGGGCGTCGGATCGTCACCACCAGGAGATCGACGATCGTCGCGACGACGTAGACGCCGGTAACGGTGAGTATCACCAGGCCCGGTCGTTGCGGCACTGGTGCGGCAAGCCTGGCCACGTCGTCGCGACCGGCCGTGACCAGGGTGCGCAGCGCATCCACCGTCCGTCCCGTCGGGACCAGACCGGCGACGGCGGTATCGCGCGCATACAGCGCCGTAACCAATATCACGAGCCCCAGCAGCCCGAGCACGAGCGCCACCGGGATGGCCAGCCGGAGCGCCCGCGCCAACGCGGCCGTGGCCACAGCTACCGCGGTGGCCACGATCACGGGACCGAACCACCACCAGAAGCCTTCGAACAACGGCGTGAGCGCGGATGCGCAGAGCAGCGACGCCAGGGCGCCACCGATGGCAGGGGAGAGTCGGGGCTGGGAAGTCACCGGGCCACTCCGGCCTGTGTGTTCGTGGACAGCGC
>NZ_CAUVXO010000007.1:8808-18925 GCF_963555865.1 Protofrankia sp. Cr1 | reverse complement strand
TCCAGCCGTGACGCTGGAAGATCGCCCGGTGCGCCTGCAGGGTTTCCTTCCCGCCGGCTGAGGCGTCCGCGCCCCAGGTCGCCACGTCGACCAGCACAGCGATCGCGGTGGCGTCGCGTGGGCGTGCCCGGGCCAGGACAGCGGCCTGCGCCGGATCGGTCTGCCCGATGATCGCGACCACTATCGCGTTGTCAGCGGCCTGCAGACGGCTGCGCGCGCCGTGGATCGAAAGAGTGTCGGTCGTGTCCACGACCGCGAGCGTGTCCAGCAGCGTGGTCGGGTTGCGCGATCCCCTGGCCGCGGCCGGGGTCGTGGCGTTGCCGCACAGCAGCCGGACCGTCTGGCCCGTCCCGGTCAGGTGTACTGCGATCGAGGCGGCCGCGCCGACCGCCCATTCGAACGGGGACACGGGGCCCCGATCGGCCCAGGCATCGGAGCGGGTGTCGAGGAACAGGGTCGCGCTGCTCGGGCGGAAGCCCTCTTCCTGGCGCACCATCAGGGCGCCGGTGCGGGCGCTGGTCCGCCAGTGAACCCGCCGAAGGTCGTCGCCGGGCTGATACGCACGGGTGGAGAAGTCGTCCGCACCAGCAGTCGACACATGCCGGTGACGGTGGGTGTTGATCGTGCCATTACCGCCGGGACGGGTCCGGGGCAGGACCTCCACCGGCGGGGTCACGATCAGCTCGTCGCGGCTGCGGAACGTGCGCGCGAGCTCGCAGAGCCCGAAGGGATCCGTGATCCGGATCGCCATCGGACCGATCATCGTGGCGGCCGCGCAGCTGGGGACGAAGCTGGTAGGTGAAGTACCGGGCGCCACCCGCCTCCACCCGGTCGAGCACGAACCGGGCCCGGAAGCCGAGAGGGTCTGGAACCTCGTCATCGACCAGCAGGACCGAGGAGGGACGTCCACTCATGTTGTCGATCCGGATGCCGACCGACACGGCACCGCCCACGGCCACCCGGGCGGGCATGAGAAGGCGGTGGCACGCGAGCCGGTAGCGGGTCTTGCACACGAACGCCGCCGCGCACACCGGCAGCGCCACCAGCAGAACGCCGACGCGGAGCAGGTCCTCCTCGCCGACCGTGGCGGCCAGTGCGCAGCAGGCCAGTCCGGTGGCCACGAAGCAGAGCCCGCGGATGGTCAGCCCGCGTATCGCCGCCAGAAAGTCGAGCACGGGAATTCAACGGCCGCGGTGCGGCGGACGTGCCCCATGGCGTGGGATGGGGACACGCGCGACGATGTCCGCAATGATCCGGGAGGTGATGTCGGTCATGGACGTGCTCGACATCGCGATGTCGGGGTTCACCAGCAGCCGGTGTGCGAGCACCGGCGCAGCCATGGCCTGGACGTCGTCGGGTAGGACGAAGGCGCGGCCGTCAAGGGCGGCCCGGGCCCGGGCGGTCCGCACGAGGTGCAGGGTCGCACGGGGGGATGCGCCCAGGGCGAGTTCGGGATGCCGGCGGGTGGCGGCCACGAGGTCGACGATGTAGCGGCGTACGTCATCGGACACATGGATGGCGCGCACCAGGGAAATCAGCTTGGCGATCTCGCCTGCGTCGGTGGCGGGACTGATCCCGTCCAGGGGTTCGGTGGTCCCGTGGCTGTCGATCATGGCTAGCTCGGCCTCGGGCGATGGGTAGCCCATCGACACCCGCGCGGCGAAACGATCGCGCTGCGCTTCCGGTAGTGGATGGGTGCCTTCCATCTCGATCGGGTTCTGCGTCGCTATGACCATGAACGGTGGCTCCAGGTGATAGGTGACACCGTCGATGGTGACCTGGTGTTCCTCCATGCATTCCAGGAGTGCCGACTGTGCCTTGGGGGCAGCCCGGTTGATCTCGTCGCCGACGACGATGTTGGCGAACACCGGCCCGGGGCGGAACTCGAAGTCCCTGGTGTCCTGGTTGTAGACGCTCACCCCGGTGACGTCGCTGGGTAGCAGGTCCGGTGTGAACTGGATGCGGCGGACACGAGCGTCGATGGAGCGCGCGAGGGCCTTGGCGAGCATCGTCTTTCCCACGCCGGGTACGTCCTCGATCAGCAGGTGGCCGCCGGCGAGCAGGACGATCAGTGAGATCCTGATCACCTCGGGCTTACCGTCGATGACGGTCCCGACGGCCTGAGTCACTCGCGTCGCGACATCCGCCAGGTGGTGCAGCTCGGTCCCCGGCTCGCGCCAGTGCATGACGCCGGGCTCCGTCACCGTCACGTCAGCCTCCGTCCTCAGGTCAGCCGTCGTCAGATCGGCACGGTGGGCCCGGCGGACCCTCCACGAGTGTGACACCAAGGCGGGCGATGGCCTTCACGCGTCGAGAATCATCTGCCCACCGATGTCCGGAAAGCGTACTGATTCGCGGCGGCATTGGATCGTAGCTGCCACGACTGTTACTTGCAGGCGTTTTTGTCATGTTTGGTCAAAGGACACATTGACGTCGCATCGATGATCCATATGCCTCGGTGGTTGTGGGCTTCGAGGGGTGTGTGTCCGGAGTGTCGGAGGGCTTCCCGGTGGGGGAGAGTGGGGTACAGTGGCGCGCAGTGGGGGACAGGCGCACTCGCAGGCCAACCAGAGCGGGACTGGATGGCCCTGAACCTCCCGGGCACGGGCGAGGAGGGCGCCGATGTTCCTCGGCAGCCACACGCCACGGCTCGACGACAAAGGCCGGCTCACGCTGCCGGCGAAGTTTCGTGAGGAGCTGGAAGGGGGGCTTGTGATTACCAAGGGGCAGGAGCGATGCCTCTACGTGTTCCCCATGGTTGAGTTCACCCGGATCAGCGACTCGCTGCGGACCGCGCCTGTTACAGCAAAGGCGCTGCGGGATTACAGCCGTGTCTTCTTTTCCTCCGCGTCGGACGACGTTCCCGACCGGCAGGGCAGGATCACCATCCCGCCCGCGCTCCGGGCCTACGCGGAGCTGACCCGCGACTGCGTGGTGAACGGTGCGAACACCCGGGTGGAGATCTGGGACGCCTCCCGTTGGGACACCTATCTCGCCGGCCAGGAGGAGACCTTCGCGGCGCTTTCCGAGGAGGTGTTGCCCGGCGTCATCTAGAGGCTAGAGGTGGAGACACCTGAGGACGGGGCGCCGGCGTGCGCCGAGGTCTCCCCCCGCTCTGCACCGGACGTCACTTCCCCGGTGTCCGGTGATGCGAGCGGGGCGGGACCTGGGCACATGCCGCACTTTCGGGAACGGGATGTGATGTGGACAACCCGGGACCAGGCAAGTCGTCCAACAGATGTGTGATTTACATCTTTGTTCTTCACACCTTCACCCGTCGCGGCTTGCCATTGTCGTGGCGAAACGTCCGCCGCGAGGTCCACGAACAGTTCGAGGAGGTCGAGGTGGACGCCATACACACCCCGGTCCTCTCCGACCGTGTTGTCGCCCTGCTGGCACCGGCGTTGGGTGCACCCGGGGCGGTGGTGGTCGATGCCACCGTGGGACTCGCGGGTCATGCGAGCGCGTTACTCGCCACCTGTCCCGATGTTCACCTGGTCGGTCTTGACCGTGACCCGCAGGCGCTGGGAGAAAGCCGCGCCCGGCTTGCGGCCGAAGGCGACCGGGTCACTCTTGTACACGCGGTGTACGACCAGTTGCCGGCGGTTCTTGACACACTCGGCCTCACACAGGTGCACGGCGTGTTGTTCGACCTCGGCGTGTCCTCACTGCAGCTCGACTCCGACGAGCGGGGATTCAGCTATTCCCGGGACGCCCCACTGGACATGCGGATGGACCCGACCAGGGGTTCTACCGCGGCGGATGTCCTCAACACCTACGGTGTCGACGAACTTGCTCGGGTCCTGCGTGACTACGGAGAGGAACGGTTTGCCCGGCGGATTGCCTCAGCCGTGGTCGCTGAGCGTGCCCGCGAACCGTTCACATCCTCAGCCCGACTTGTCGATCTTGTTCGACGGGCCATTCCGGCGGCGACCCGCCGTACCGGCGGAAATCCGGCAAAGCGCACGTTCCAGGCATTGAGGATCGAGGTCAACGGTGAGCTCGCGGCGCTCGCGCAGGCCCTGCCGGCGGCCCTCGACGCGCTCGCCGTTGGGGGGAGGCTGGTCGTGCTTGCCTACCATTCGCTGGAGGACCGCATGGTCAAGCGGGCGCTGGCGGCCCGGGTGCGGCTCGATGTGCCGCCCGACCTGCCGGTGATCCCCCCGGAAGCCGTCCCGACGATGCGGTGGCTCACCCGCGGCGGCGAGGTGCCGTCGCCGGACGAGGTCGCGGCCAATCCGAGAGCCGCCGCGGCGAAGCTGCGCGGGTCGAGCGGACCAGCCGTGGCGCGGCATGACCGCCCCCGCACCCCCGCTGCCGCGCCGGCGCAGGCCCACGCGCCCGGTGGTGGACGTCGGCCGCGCGTCGGCGCGTGCCAGCGTCCGGGCCTCCTCGGCCACGGCATTCGGCGACACCGCCATCCCTATTCCCTCCCTGGGCGGCCGGGTCGGAGTCGCGTCTGCTCCTGACCGTCCGTTGCGGCGCTCACACCCACCGCGCTGGGCGTCGGCGCCGTCACCCCTTTCGGTCACCCGACCGACACCTCGCGGACACACGCCGCGCGCACCGTTCGTGACCCTGTTACTGCTGCTCATGGGTGCCGGTCTGATGTGCCTGTTGCTGATCAACACGGCGCTCGCGCAGAACGCGTTCCTGGTCCACAAGCTGCAGAAGTCCTCGGCGGTGCTGTCCGACGAGGAGCAGACGCTCTCGCTGCGCCTCGACCGGCTGTCCGACCCGGCGAACCTCGCCGCCAGGGCGACCGATCTCGGGATGGCCTATGGCGGTATTCCCGCCTACCTGCCGCCCGGAACCGTGCTACCACCGGGCGCCCGTGTGATCGACACGGATCCGTCATCCGGCGTGGTCACCATCCTGGTGCCCAGCGGGCGAGCGCCGGTCGCCGGCGCGGGTGCGGTCGGAGGTGTCCCGGTGGGCACCAGGCCCGCCGGAAGTGGCCGGTGACCTCAACCCTCAACCCGTCGTCCTGGCGCGGTCGATCGCGACTACGGCTGGTTTCCGACCGTGGCCAGCGGGTGGCCGACGACCAGTGGGCGCAGGGCGAGGAGACCGGCTTCACTGACGGCTACGCCGATCCCGACGGCTACCGCCATCGCGATTCGGACGGTGACCAGGACGACGGGTCCGGGTGGGACGACGGTTCCGGCTATGCATATGACCCGGCCGGCTATCGCCCGGCCGGTTACCGCCCGGCCGGTAGCCGGCCGGGCGGTGGGTGGGATGCGCGCCCCGGCCGCCCTGACCGCCCGGCTCCCCGGGGGGGCGGCAACCGGGTGCGTACGTCGGGCGCGCGTCCGCTTCGGGCCCGCGACGCCGGAGCTCGCCGGCCACGACCGCGGACCCGCCCGGCCCGCCCAGCCCGCCCGCCGATGCGGCTGGGTAACCCGCGCCGACGGCTGCGGACCGCGGTCGTCATCCTCTGTTCGCTGTTGATCGTTCTCGCCGGCCGTCTGACCCAGCTGCAGGCGTTCCAGGCGTCCGTCTACGCCACCCGCGCCGAGCAGGGGCGGCTGCACACCGCGGCACTGCCCGCGGCCCGTGGTGTCATCACCGATCGCGGTGGCGCGATTCTGGCGCGGGACGTCGACGCGCGCTCGGTGTATGCGGACCCGCATAACGTCACCGACCCTCGTGCCGTCGCGAATGTGCTCGCGCCCATCCTGGCGGTGCCCGCGGACACCCTGCTGGCCAGGCTCAAGAGCAGTGGACGCTTCGTCTACCTCGCCCGTGGGCTCGACCCGGCCGTGGGTACGGCGGTGACCAGACTCCAGCTGGCCGGCGTCGGTGTCCTGGAGGAGCGTCGTCGGCTCTACCCGGCCGGCTCCCTCGCATCCAATATCGTGGGCTTCACCACGGTTGGTGACAATGACGTCCTCACGGGCGGAGGCGGCATCGAAGGTGCATATGACCGGGTGCTGCGTGGGATCGACGGGTCGCGCCGCGTCGAGATGGATCCGGCGGGTCGGCCCATCCCGTCCGCGGCAAGCCGGGAGTCCGATCCGGTGCCGGGTTCGAGCGTGCGGCTCACCCTTGACCGCGACATCCAGTGGGCCGCGCAGGCTGCGCTCGCCGAAGCGGTGCGCGCTACCCAGGCTGACGGCGGAACCGTCGTGGTCATGGTCCCGGGCAGCGGAGACATCCTGGCGATGGCCGATGCGCCTGACTACGACCCGAACAAGCTCGGCAGCGCTGATCCCTCGGCGCTGAAGAACCGTGCCACCCAGGACGCCTACGAGCCCGGCAGCGTCAACAAGGTGATCACTATGGCCGCGGCGATAGACCGCGGTCTGATCACGCCGGAGACGCCGGTGACCGTGCCGTCGAGCATGCGCATCGCGGGCCAGACCTTCACCGACGCGGAAGTGCACGGCGTCGAGCACCTCACCGCGGCCGGGGTGTTGGCCCGGTCCAGCAATCTCGGGACGATCCAGATCGCGAGCAGGCTCGGTTCGGCCAACCTGGAGACCGCGCTGCGCGCCTTCGGGCTCGGGTCCAGGACGGGCCTGCGGTTCCCGGGCGAGAGCGCGGGCATCCTCAAGGCGTCGTCGGCCTGGGACCCCCAACAGGCGGCCACGATCCCCTACGGACAGGGAATGTCCGCGACCGCGCTCCAGATGGCGTCGGTCTACGCGACGATCGCCAACGGCGGGGTCCGGGTCTCGCCCCGCCTGGTGGACAGCACCACCTCACCGGACGGGGTCGTGCACACCATGCCCCGGGACCCCGGCACCCGGGTGATCAGCGCGAGTACCGCCACGACCGTCGCGCAGATGTTGGAAGCGGTGGCCACCGACTCGGGGACCGCACCGCTGGCGGCTATCAACGGTTACCGGGTGGCGGGCAAGACCGGAACAGCCCAGCGGCCCGGCCCGGCCGGGCACTACAACGGCTATGTCGCCTCGTTCGTGGGCTTCGCGCCAGCAGACCAGCCCAGGGTGGTCGTCGAGGTGGTGCTCGACAACCCCCGGGACGGCCATTTCGGCGGGACGGTCGCCGCGCCGGTGTTCCAGAAGGTGATGACCTTCGCTCTGGCGACGCTCGCAGTGCCCCCGCCTGGCACGACGGCACCCAGGTTCGTCCTCGACCGTGATGCCAGGCGTTGACCGGTCGCGGGCCTGGGACGGCTGGATACTAGGGTCGTCGACGTGACCTCACCGGTGTTGCGTCCGGTTGCCCCGTCGGCGCGGGCACTCACCGACCTGACGTCCCGATGCGCCGATCTCATGCTGGCCGGCGGCCCGCCCGAGGGGGTGTTCGTCCGCGGCATCACCCACGACTCGCGCGCTGTGCGGCCCGGCGACCTCTACGCGGCGCTGCCGGGTGCCCGGGTGCACGGTGCCGCCTTCGTCGAGCAGGCGCTCGCGGCCGGTGCCGCGGCTGTGCTCACCGACCCGGTCGGTGCCGACCGCATCGCCGGGCTTGCGGCCGGGAGCGCGCGGGTACCCGTGCTCGTCTGCGCCGACCCGCGTGCGGCGCTGGGAACGGTCGCGTCCTGGGTCTACGGCGATCCGTCCCGGTCCCTGACGCTGCTGGGCGTCACCGGAACCAACGGCAAGACAACCGTGGCATACCTGCTGGAGGCGGGGCTGCGTGCCGCCGGCCACACGACCGGGTTGCTCGGCACCGTATCGACGCTGGTGGCCGGGGCCGCGGTCCCGTCGGTGCGCACCACCCCGGAGGCGACCGACCTGCAGGGGCTGCTCGCGGTCATGGTTGAACACGGCGTGACGGCGGCGGCGATGGAGGTCTCCAGCCACGCCATCGCCCTGCACCGGGTCGGTGGGATCCGGTTCGCGGGTGCGGCCTTCACCAACCTCAGCCAGGACCATCTTGACTTCCACCCGTCCATGGAGGCTTACTTCGCGACAAAGGCCGCACTGTTCGCTCCCGGACGGACCGGGGTGTCCGTCATCGACACCGACACCTCCTGGGGGCGCAGGCTCGCGGCCGGTGTCCCGGCTGCGGTGACCTGTGGTCGCAATGCCGACGCCCGGTGGCGCGCGATCGACGTCAGCGGCGGTCCAGCGGGAAGCACGTTCCGTGCGCACGGTCCAGATGGCGTGGACGTCGAGGTGCGCATCGCGCTGCCCGGTGCCTTCAACGTCAGCAACGCCCTGGTGGCGCTGGCGCTGCTCGTCGCCACCGGGGTGGGGGTCGACACCGCCGCCGCCGGGCTCGCGAGCCTGCCCGGCGTCCCGGGCAGGATGGAGCGGATCGACGCCGGCCAGCCGTTCGTCGGTCTCGTCGACTACGCCCACACCCCGGACGCGGTGGAGACGCTGCTGGCAACCGTGCGACCGCTGGTCGGCGGACGCGTGATCATTGTCCTTGGCTGTGGTGGCGACCGTGATCGTGGCAAGCGCCCGCTGATGGGAGCGGCTGCGGTCAGCGGCGCCGACGTCACGATCTTCACCAGTGACAATCCCCGGTCGGAGGACCCGGAAGTGATCATTGCTCAGATGTGTGCCGGTGCGACGACAGCGCCCGCCGGCGCCCGTGGCGAGGTACTGGTGGAGGTCGACCGGGCCGCGGCGATCCGTCTCGCGGTGAGCCTGGCCGGGTCCGCGGACGCGGTCGTCGTGGCCGGCAAAGGACACGAGACCGGACAGGAGCGTGATGGCACGGTGACGCCCTTCGACGATCGGGACGTGCTGCGGGCCGCGCTTGCCGCTGCCGGCAGCGGCGCCGATGCCGGCACGGGATCGCGACAGAGCCCCGGCGGGAGGGGCGTCCACAGGTGATAGCGCTCTGCCTGCGCGACGTCGCGGCCGTTGTCGGTGGTCGGCTCGATGCCGTGCCCGACCCGGCCGCACCGATCACCGGCGTTGTGGTCGACTCACGCCAGGTCGGTCCCGGCGCGTTGTTCGTCGCCGTGGTCGGTGCCAGGGTCGACGGCCACGACTTCGCCGCGGACGCGGTCCGGGCCGGCGCCACCGCGGTGCTGGCGGCACGGCCGGTCGGCGTACCGGCGGTCGTGGTCACCGACCCCACGGTCGCGCTCGCTGCGCTCGCCGCCGAGGTGCGCGACCGCTCGTCGGCAACGGTGGTCGCCGTGACCGGATCGTCGGGCAAGACCACCACCAAGGACCTTCTCGCCGATCTGCTGGGTGAACTCGGGCCCACGGTCGCCGCGCCCGGTTCGTTCAACAACGAGATCGGCCTGCCGTTGACCCTGCTGAGCCTGGAGCCCACCACCAGGTTCGTCGCGCTGGAGATGGGCGCCCGCGGCCTCGGCCATGTCGCCGCACTGTGCGAACTGGCCCGGCCTGAGGTCGGCGTCGTCCTGAACGTCGGGTCGGCGCACGTCGGCCAGTACGCCGACGGGCGTGCCGGTATCGCCCGGGCCAAGGGGGAGCTTGCCGCGGCCGCGTCCACCGCCGCTGTCCTGAACATCGACGACCCGCTGGTCGCGGCGATGGCGGCCCAGGCCCGCGGCGAGGTCATCACGTTCGGCGAGAGCGCGCGGGCCGATGTACGGGCGGGGCGCGTCAGCGTCGACGACAACGGGTGTGCACGGTTCGACCTGCTCACCGCCGGTGAACGCCATCCTGTCGCGTTGAATCTCGTCGGTGCGCATTACGTCGCGAACGCGCTGGCCGCTGCGGCGGTCGCGATCCGTCTGGGGCTCTCGCCGGAGCGCGCCGCGGCCGCGTTGTCCCGGTCCCGGGCCCGCAGCCGGTGGCGGATGGAGGTCACCGTCACCGGCAACGGTGTCACGGTCGTCAACGACACTTACAACGCCAACCCGGAGTCGATGCGGGCGGCCCTGAAGGCCCTGGTCGAGATGAGCCGCGGCCGGCGGGCCTGGGCCGTGCTCGGGGGGATGGGGGAGCTGGGCGCGGCCGCGGACGACGAGCATGACGCCCTCGGTCGGCTGGTGGTCCGCCTCGGTGTGCCGCGTCTGGTCGTGGTGGGGGCACACGCTCGCCGGATACACCTCGGGGCGTCACTGGAGGGTTCGTGGTCAGGAGAGTCTGTCTGGGTCGCCGACGTCGAGGCGGCGGGTGGGCTGTTGCGGGAGCGGGTGGCGCCGGGTGACGTGGTGCTGGTGAAGGCGTCCCGCGCGTTCGGCCTCGAGCGGGTCGTCGCTGAGCTG
>NZ_CAUVXO010000007.1:1934-8422 GCF_963555865.1 Protofrankia sp. Cr1 | reverse complement strand
CCGCCGAGCGGGGTGCACACGGGTGAGAGGCGTACTGGTCGCCGCGCTGGTGGCCCTGGTGGTGTCGCTGCTGGGCACGCCGTCGGTCATCCGGCTGTTCCGTCGGCGCGGTTACGGACAGGAGATCCGCGAGGACGGACCGTCAAGTCATCTTACCAAGCGTGGTACCCCCACGATGGGTGGCACGGTCATCATCCTGGCGACGCTGGTCGGTTACTTCGTTGCACATCTGATCACGATGAACGGATTCACCGCGTCCGGACTGCTGGTTCTGCTGGTCATGACCGGCCTGGGTATGGTCGGCTTCCTCGACGACTACATCAAGATCCGTAAACAGCGCAGTCTCGGGCTCACCGCGCGGACCAAGTTCGCCGGTCAGGCCGCCGTGGCGCTGGCGTTCGGTCTGCTGGCCGTCCGGTTCAAGAACGCCAACGGCCTGCTGCCCGGGTCGACGTTCATTTCGATCGTCCGCGACACCAACTTCTCGATCGGCCTGATCGGGTTTCCGCTGCTCGCCTGGATAATCATTGCGGCGACGTCGAACGCGGTGAACCTCACCGACGGCCTGGACGGCCTGGCCGCCGGCACCTCGGCGATGGTGTTCGGCGCCTATGTGGTGATCTCCTTCTGGCAGTTCGGTAACCTCTGCCAACACGGAGCCGCCGTGGACGGCTGCTACTTCGTCCGCGACCCGCTGGACGTGGCACTTGTCGCGGCCGCCGCCATGGGCGCCTGTTTCGGGTTTCTGTGGTGGAATGCCAGCCCGGCGAAGATATTCATGGGTGACACCGGTTCGCTGGCGCTCGGCGGGGCCTTCGCGAGTATCGCGATCGTCAGCCGGACCGAGTTGTTGCTGTTCGTCCTCGGTGGGCTTTTTGTTGTCGAGACGCTGTCGGTGATCCTCCAGGTCGCCTTTTTCAAGGCCACCCGGAGGCGAATTTTCAACATGGCGCCGATCCATCATCACTTCGAGCTGGCAGAGTGGCCGGAGACGACCGTAATCATCCGTTTCTGGATTGTTTCCGGTCTTGCCGTGGCGTTCGGACTCGGACTGTTCTACGCGGAGTTCCTCTCGCACGGCGGTTCCTGATGTGTATCCTCGAAACGGGCGGCCCCCGGCGCCGCCGGGAGACGGGCGGTACAGGACGTTGAAAGCCGAGAACCGGCGAGGTCGCGGGAGATGACCGCAGGCGTGGCGACGTCGCGGCTGCGCCGAACAACGTCCGGCCTGGAGGTACTGTGTTGGGCGGGCTTTGACGAGCGGCTGGTCGATGTTTTTGTCACCACCCGGGATGGCGGGGTTTCCGGCGGCAGCTACGCCTCGCTCAATCTGAGCCTGCGGGTCGGGGACGACAATGCCGACGTGCTGGCGAACCGGGCGCGAACGGCCGCGGCACTCGGCGCCACCCTGGACGACTTCGTCTTCTGCGCGCAGACCCACAGCCCGAATGTCGCTGTCGTGACCCACGAGCATCGCGGTCGGGGCGCCCGCTCGGCCTCGGACGCGATCCCGCTGACCGACGGGCTTGTGACGACAGTTCCCGGACTCGTGCTGGCTGTCCTGGCGGCGGACTGTGTCCCGATCGTTCTGCATGATCCGGTGGCCGGGGTGCTCGCGTGTGTGCACGCCGGCTGGCGCGGGACCGTCGGCGGCGTCACCCCCGCGGCGGTAGCGGCCATGCAGCGCCTCGGTGCTGACCCACGCAACGTGGTCGCCGGCGTCGGGCCCTCGATCACCCCGGACCGTTACCAGGTCGGCGCGGAGGTTGTGGACGCCGTGCGGGCCGCCCTCGGCGGGCGCGCTGACGCGGTGCTGCGGCCCGACGGTGCCGGAAAGTCGACCTTTGACGTGGCCGGCGCGAACGTCGGGCAACTGGTTGCCGCGGGCGTACCGGAAAACCAGATCCACGTCACCGGCCTTGGCACTGGTCCGGGCACTCCCTTTTTCAGCCACCGGGCCGAGAGCCCGTGCGGGCGGTTCGCCGCGGTGGCCCGCCTAAGTGGCCAAAGGGCGCGCGAGGATCGTCAGATCGTCGCCCGGAGGCCGCAGTTCCCGGAGCACTACGTGGGAAGGACGTCCTGTGAACGGGTCGCCCCGGCGCGGGGAAAGTTTTCGCTATGTCGGCTATGACATGGATCCTGCCCATAACCGGCTCGTGTGCCGCTACCGCCTCGACGGGCGGGAGTTCCGCGAAGAGGTGACGTTCCCCGGCGGTGGTGCGTGGGACGAGCCTGCCGTTGCCGCCGCGGCACGGCTGGTGTTCCTGGTGGCTGCGGTTTCGTACTACAAGTCGGCGGCTCCGCCGCTCATCGATCTCGGTGACACCGCGGTCACGGATGTCGAGCGTGCCTTCCTACAGGAGTTCTATCTCGACGGCCTGGGTGAGTTCGCCTACCGCAACAATCTTGATCTCTCCGAGTTGCGGATCGTCGGCCCGGCGCTGACGCGGAAAACTCCGGTGGCCTTCAACCCGGACGAGGGCCGGTCCCTGGTGCCGTTCGGCGGTGGCGTGGACTCCATCGTCACCGTGGAGTTGTTGCGGCCCAGGGCCAAGGACCCGGCCCTGTTCGTCGTCAACCAGCCCGGTGACCGGTTTGCGGCCATTGAACGAGCCGCTGATGCCACCGGCCTGCCGGTGGTCCGGGCGGAGCGGCTCATCGACAACCAGGTGCTGCGCTCGGCGGAGCTCGGTTTCCTCAACGGGCATGTGCCGGTCACGGGGATTCTCTCGGCGATCGCCGTGATGGCCGCCGTGCTGGACGGCCGGGACGCCGTGGTGATGTCCAACGAGTGGTCGGCGTCGGTGGGAACCATCGAGGTCGACGGCCGCTCCATCAATCACCAGTACTCCAAGGGCGAGGCGTTCGAGACCGCCCTGCGGTCGGTCCTCGCCGAGACTTTCGGGGGCCGGCCGGAGTATTTTTCCCTGCTGCGCCCGTTCACCGAGCTCTGGATCGCCCGGCGCTTCGCCGCGCTGCCGCAGTACTTCGACCATTTCCGCAGCTGTAACCGCGCCTTCCACATCGACCCCGCACAGCGGCTGGACCACTGGTGCGGAACGTGCGACAAGTGCTGTTTCATCGATCTGATTCTTTCCCCGTTCATGGACGAGCCGACGCTGCGGCGGGTCTTCGCCGGACGTGAGCCGCTGGCTGACATGGCGCTACTGGGCCGTTTCCGCGCCCTACTGGGCCTGTCCGCGGACAGCAAGCCCTGGGAGTGCGTCGGCGACGTCACCGAGTGCCGGGTCGCTACCCTGCTCGCCACCGGACGCCGTGATCGCGGTGCGTCACCCGTCCTCGCCGCGCTCGGTCCGCTACCGGGGGAACCCACGCCTGAGGAGCTGCTCATCCCGCACGGCCGACACTTCGTTCCGGACCGGTATGCGCCCGACGATCTCCTGGTCTGACCTGTGCGGCCGCGCGGTCGGTCTCTACGGCCTGGGCCGTGAGGGCGAGGCCAACCTGCGCGCCTGCCTCGCGCGGGGGATCGAGCCGGTGCTCGTCGACGACGCCCCCGCCCGGACCGACATCGACGGCCGCCCGCTGTTGGTGACAGCGCAGGGTGGCCTCGACGCGCTCACCCACTGTGATGTCGTCATCAAGGCGCCTGGAATCTCGCGGTACGGCGAGACCGTGCGGCACCTCGGACGGCTCGGTATTCCCGTGGTCGGCGGGGTGGGGCTGTGGCTCGTCGATGCAGACCGGTCGAAGGTGGTCTGCGTGACGGGAACCAAGGGCAAGAGCACGACGTCGGCGGTTGCCGGGCACCTGTTGACCCGGTTCGGCTACCGGTGCCTGGTCGGGGGCAACATCGGCGTGCCGCCACAGGATCCACTGGTCGGCGGCGACTACGACTTCTGGATCATCGAGGTGTCCAGTTACCAGGCGACCGACCTGGCATGCTCCCCGCCGGTGGTTGCGGTCACCTCGCTGCATCCTGATCATCTGCCGTGGCATGATAATGATCATGAGACGTACTTTCGCGACAAGCTCTCCGTCTGCTCCCAACCAGGTGCCGATCTGACCATCGCCAACGGCGACAGCGACCTGATCCGCGCGCACCGGGGCCTGCTCGGCCCGAGGGTGGCATGGGTGCGCGCTGACGGCAGCCCGGACGGCAGCACCAACGGCGAATGGATCCGGCAACTGGGCCTGCTGGGTCTGCACAACCGGCGCAACGCCCTGATCGCCGGCGCCTGCCTGCGGGCACTGGGAGTACCCGAGGCGGACGACGACGACAAGCTGCATACCGCAGCCGAGGGGTTCGCCGGGCTGGACAGCCGGCTCCAGGTGATCGGAGAAGTCGACGGCGTCACATTCGTCGACGACGGCCTGTCCACCAACGTGCTGCCGACACTCGCCGCCGTCGAGGCCTTCGGCGACCGCAGAATCGCCGTGGTCGTGGGCGGTCAGAGCCGTGGCATCGACTACCGGCCGTTGGCTGTCGGTCTACGTACCCGCATGCTGGACACGCTCGTCCTCACCGTGCCGGACAACGGCCCCGACATCCACCGTCAGGTCACCGAGGCCGGCGCCGGCCCACATGTCACGACGGTGGACACGCCCGACCTCGCCGCCGCTGTGGTCGAGGGGTTCCGGTGGGCACGACCCGACGGCGTCGTCCTGCTGTCGCCCGCGGCGCCGAGCTTCGGACGTTTTCGCGACTACCGCGAGCGTGGCGCCGCCTTCGCGCTCGCCATGCACACCTGCCGTACCAGCGTGCAGTCACAGTAGGTGGTCATAGGCGGCTGTCGTGGTCACAGCGTGTCCGGAGGGATCAGAACATTCGGGTTGAGAATGCCTACCGGGTCGAGGGCCTGCTTGATCCGCCGAAACATGGCGATTTCGACCGGTGAGCGGTTGAGTGGGAGCCAGCGTCGTTTCGCCGTACCGATCCCGTGCTCGGTGCTGATGCTGCCACCGCTGGCGGCGACGAGCCGGAACACGCCGTCCTCGACCCGTTCCCCGGCGGTTTCCGCGCCGGTCACATTGACATGCACGTTGCCCTCGGCGACATGCCCGAACAGCCATGTCCTCGCCTGCGGCGCGATGGCTGTGACGGTGGCGGGTACGGCATCGATGAACGTGGGAAGGCCGGCGAGGGGCAGGGTGACGTCCATCTTCACCGGCGTCCCAAGGGTGTTGATCGACTCGGGGTGCCGTTCCCGGTAGGACCACAGCGCCTGGCAGCCACGTTGGTCACCGGCGAGCGAGGCGTCCCTGACACCCGCCAGACCGGCGACCGCCTCCGCCAACGTGTTGAGCGGTGTCTCCCCGTCGGCGGTGTCCCCGCCGATTTCGACGAGGAGGTAGGCCGGGTGCGTCCCACGCAGCGGTCGGGGCAGAGTGCAGGTTTCCGCAACAAGATCAAGACCTGCGGTCAGCATGAGTTCGGCCGCGGCCAGCCCGGGCAGACTGTTGCGCAGCAGGGATGCCACCGTGACCGCGTCGGGCACGGATGCGAGCCCCAGCAGACCCACCGCCCGTGCCCGGGTGGCCGGCACAAGCCGGACCCGCACCGCGGTGACGACACCGAGGGTACCTTCGCTGCCGGCGAGCAACGACGGCAGGTGGTAGCCGGTGTTGTCCCTGGACAGCCCGGTGAGATGGGAGACCACGCTGCCGTCGCCGAGCACCGCTTCCACTCCGAGCAGCTGTGCCCTGGTGTCCCCGTACTGCAGTACCCGCAGGCCACCGGCGTTCGTGGCAACGGTGCCGCCGATCGTGGCGGAGTCACGGCTGGCAAGGTCCACACCGTAGGCCAGGCCCGCCGCGGACGCCGCCGCGCGCAGCACACCGACCGGTACGCCAGCACCGACCGTGGCCTGGCCGGCGGCGGCGTCGATCCACAGGGGCTCGCCGAGCCCGCGCAGACTGAGCACGACCTCCCCGCGGGTCGGGACGCCGCCGCCGACCAGCCCGGTATTGCCCCCCTGTGGCACCAGCGCAACCTCAAGGTGTGCGCAGGCCTCGACGATGGCAGCCACCTGCGCGGTGTCCACCGGACGCACGACAGCGCACGTCCGCCCGACGAATCGTCCGGTCCAGTCCCGGACGTAGCCGGCCATGACCTCCGGGTCGGTCAGCACACGGGCGTCACCGACCGCGTCTTGCAGCGTCTGGACCACCTGGTTTCGCGACATGGTTCAGTCTCGTCCGAGAACCTCGTCAGGGGCCTGCTGCGGCGATAATTACCGGTCTGATACCGTACGTTGGCATCCGACTCCGTATTGCCGACCACTTAGCCGGCCGGGGACCGCAGTCGGGCAGGCTCGTGCCCGACACACCCGCGATGGTCGGCGCCCAACAGGCTGGCGGCGTGGACTATTCGGTGCGGGGACCATAACCGCGTCCCCGGGCGAGCGGTGCGAGCACGACGGTGGCCTCGGTGTGCGTGTTCCATGGGTGTTCCTTGACGAGCAGAGGCGTGACGAGCAGGGGAGTGGGACGTGGTGACCGGGGGGGAGGCGCCCGCGCGCGGCGGA
>NZ_CAUVXO010000007.1:0-1306 GCF_963555865.1 Protofrankia sp. Cr1 | reverse complement strand
CGAGCCGGGTGGGCACGAGCCGGGTGGGCACGGGGCCGACGACACCCGGGTACCCGTACTCGCCCGGCCGCTGGCCTCCTATTACCTGCTGCTCTCTTCGGCCGGCCTGCTGTTGCTGCTCGGGCTGGTGATGGTGCTGTCGGCATCCAGCGTGCGGTCGTTCGACGAACTGGGTTCGTCCTACGCGGTGTTCGCGCGACAGGCCACCTGGGTCGGCATCGGCCTGCCGTTGCTGGTCCTGGCCAGCCGGCTGCCCGTGCGGGTTTTCCGGGTGCTGGCGTATCCGGTCATGATCGTCTCTTTGGTCCTGCTGGTGGTCGTGCTGACTCCGCAGTTCGGAAAGTCGATCAACGGTGCCCAGCGGTGGATCGAACTGGGGCCGTACACGCTGCAGCCCAGTGAGATCGCCAAGCTCGGCCTCGTGCTCTGGGGCGCGGATCTGCTGGTGCGCAAACGCAAGCTGCTGGGGAACTGGAAGCACCTGCTGGTTCCGCTCGTCCCCGGAGCACTCCTGATCTCCATTATGATCATGCTGGAGCCGGACATGGGGACCACGATCGTGGTGCTCGTGGTCCTGCTGACCCTTTTGTGGGTGGTCGGGACCCCACTGCGGGTGTTCGGGTCGATCAGCGGTGTAATTCTGCTGGCCGGCACCGTCCTGGCCATCCGGGAGCCATACCGCTTCGAACGGTTGCTGTCCTACCGGGACCCGTTCGCCGACGCCCACAACACCGGCTTCCAGGCGGTCCAGGGCCTGTACGCGCTGGCCTCCGGCGGCTGGTGGGGCGAGGGCCTCGGCGCGTCCCGGGAAAAATGGCCGGGGTTGCTGCCCAACGCCCACACCGACTTCATCCTGGCCATCATCGGTGAGGAGCTCGGCCTGCTCGGCACGCTGGTCGTCGTCATCCTGTTCGCCGTTCTCGGGTTCGCCGGCATCCGGGTCGCCCACCGTACGGCGGACCCGTTCGTTCAGCTCGCCGCCGCCTCCGCCACCGGGTGGCTGCTCGGCCAGGCAATGATCAACATGGGTGCCGTGGTGGGGCTGCTCCCGATTACCGGCATCCCGCTGCCGCTGGTCTCCTTCGGGGGTTCCGCGCTGGTTCCCACGATGCTCACGGTCGGGATGCTGCTGTCGTTCGCCCGGCACGAACCCGCGGCGGCGGCAATGCTCGGCGCCAGGGCGGCGGCCCGACGCGAGGCCCGGGAGGCACGGGAGGCCAGCTCCGGTGGTGGGCGCCGGTTCCGATCCCGCACGCGGGCTGCCCGGGGCGGATCGGGTGAGCGCCGTCGTGGTAACCGTGGTGGC
>NZ_CAUVXO010000006.1:35143-46165 GCF_963555865.1 Protofrankia sp. Cr1 | reverse complement strand
CCGGGCCGCGATGGTCGGATGATCATGGTGACGGAGAGGTTCGCGACGACCCAGCCACCGAGGTCGATCTTCCGTCGGCCGCGGCAGGGGCGGCTGGCGCCGACACTGCGAACCTTGGCGCCCTCGCCGACCTCACCGCCGCGAGCGCCGCGGCGGCCCTGCGGTTGGACGAACTCCACCAGCGGGCCGAGGAGCTGATCAGGCTCCGGCGCCACGACGCCGACCTGGTGGACCGCCTGCACGCCGAGAACACCCGGCTTCGGGCCGGCGAACTGACCGAGGCGATGGCACCGTTGCTGCGGGGACTCATGCGCCTGCACGACCAGATGACCAGTCTCGGCGCGGACGACGGCCAGAGCGTCCCAGGCATCCTGCGTAAGCAGTTGCTGCAGGTGCTGGACGTCGCGGCGGACGTCCGTCCGTATACCGCGGTGGTGGGGATGCCCTTCGACCCGGTCCGGCACGTCGGCATGCGCCGGGTCGGCACTGACGACCCCGGCCGTGACCGGACGATCGCCCGCACACTCAAGCCCGGATTCGTCCGCGGTGAGTCGACCGTGGTGCGTCCAGCCGAGGTGGAGGTTTTTCGGGCACACTGAAACCGGCGGCGGTTTGTTGGAGGGACCTTCATGGCGCGAACAAAGGTGTTCGGCATCGACCTGGGAACGACGTACTCGTGCATCGCCCAGGTGGACGAGTACGGACGTCCCGACGTGATCCGCAATATCGAGTCGCAGCCGACCACACCATCGGTGGTGCTGTTCGACGAGTCCGCGGGCGGCGGTGTGACGTTTGTCGTCGGCACCCAGGCGAAGCGGCAGTCCCGGATCCGCCCGGATGACGTGGCGAGCCTGGTCAAGCGGCACATGGGCGAGGCGGACTGGCGATTTGTCGTGCACGGTGAGGAGTACAGCGCGGCTGCCGTGTCAAGCCTCGTGCTCAAGTCTCTCGCCGCCGACGCGCAGCGGGCGACCGGCGCCCCGGTGACGGACGTGGTCATCACCGTCCCGGCCTATTTCGGCGACGAGGAGCGCAAGGCGACGAAGCTGGCCGGCGCGCTCGCCGGGCTGAACGTGTTGGACATCATCAACGAGCCCACAGCCGCCGCCTTCGCGTACGGGTTCGCCCAGGACGGCGCGGCGGAGACGACCGTGCTCGTCTACGACCTGGGCGGAGGCACCTTCGACACCACGGTCATCCGGCTGTCGAAGAACGCGATCACAGTTGTGGCCACTGACGGTGACCACGAGCTTGGCGGCGCTGACTGGGATGCGGAGCTGGTGCGCTTCTTGGCCCAGAAGTTCACCGAGGCGCAGCCCGACGCCGGTGATCCGCTCGACGACGTCTACGACGAGCAGGAGCTGCTGACCTCGGCGGAGGACGCCAAGTTGGCGCTGTCCGGTCGCGACAGCGTCGATGTCCTGGTGGTTCACGGCGGCCGGCGGACAAACGTGACCGTGACCCGGGTGGACTTCGAGGAGATCACCGCCGCCCTGCTACAGCGCACCCTTGACCTCACCGGGTCGGTGCTCGCCCGGGCTCGGGAGCGTGGCGTCGACCAGGTGGACGTCTGCCTGCTTGTCGGCGGTATGAGCAAGAGCCCGGCGGTTGCCCGCAGGATCGCCGAGCGCTTCGGTCTGTCTCCACGCCTCCTGGACCCCGATCTCGCCGTGGCCAAGGGCGCCGCGGTCTTCGGGCAGAAGAAGGAACTGGAACGGTACGTCCTCGACGATCTGGTTGCCCAGGGCAAGCTCGCGGCCGGTGCGACTCTGGATGCCGCGGCGCCGGCCGACGTCGCGCGCTCCGTGTCGGGCGCGGCGGGAGATTTCGGGTTGGCCACCACCGCGGTGGTCGATCTGGTCAAGACGAAGGTCACCAACGTGACGTCCCGCGGCTTCGGGATCTTCGCCGAGGACAGGGGCAAAACGATCGCGGCCTTTCTGGCGCATCGCAACGATCCGCTGCCGATTGAGATCACCCAGACCTTTTACACCATCTCCGACAACCAGACGGACGTCGACATCCGTGTGTTCGAGCAGGGGACGAGCGCTGAGTCGACCATCCCGCAGGACAACAAGGTGATCGTCGAAGGTGCCATCGCGGGGATTCCCGGCGGACATCCCCGCGGCACACCGGTGGATGTCACCTTTCTCATGCGGTCGGACCAGACGATCGTCGTCACCGCCACGCATCCTGGCGCGACCGGGCCGCTCGTCCTGCAGATCACCGCGGGTGTGGGCAGCGAAGCGATGCGGGATGAGGAGACACGGAAGATCACCCTGCTCAAACAGCGGGACTGACGTCGCCGTGGCGGTCGCAGGCATCAGCGTGCCCGACGTTGTCCAGTACATGACGTTGTCTGTTACATAACGTTGTCTGTTACCGGACACTGTCCGGTGCATATGGTGAATACCGAGGCCGGGGCCATGTCCGGGTTCCGCCTTCATACGCTCTGTGATGGGGATGCCGGCGGCGGGGACGAAGGTGGGGCGGTGAGCGCGGCGTTCGACGGCAGCAGCTACCGGCAGCGGGTGTTGGCCGAGCTGCAACGCCGATCCCCGCTTGACTGTGATGACCCGTTCTTCGTCGCCGCGCTGGACCCGGCTGCCACGTACACCGACGCGGAGGTGCGCGCGCACCTGGCCCGCGTCGTGGCCTTCCTGCAGCGGCAACGGAACGCTGCACGCTACGCGACCCTGGCCGCGGCCCTTATCCGCAGGCGGGCCGAGTGGGAGGCGCCGCTGCTGGACCCGCATACCCGCGAACAGGTCCGGGTACGTGTGCTGGCCGCGCGTCGCAGTGGGGACGCCGACCGGCTGGCCAAGGTGGCCCGCAACCTCGCGACTGTGCGTGAGCGTTTCGGCGGAATTCCCCGGTCCCGCGTTGCGGGTCTGCGTCGGTTGGCGTCGGCTGACGGGGTGACCACCGAGCAGTTCGACGCGACCCTCGCGGGCGAGAAGGTGATCGAGGACGGCTCCGGTGAGGATGTCGAGCCGCTCGCGCCGGGGCTGCGGCGCCAGATCCGTGACGGCCTCACCGAGCTGCGGCAGCTTCGCGAGGGGGATCGGGTTGGTACCGCCTCCCTGTGGGCTCTGCTGGGTATCCCGGCGGACTCCGCGCCGGCGCGGATCCAGGCCGCACACGAGATCCTTGTCGAGCGCAACCAGCGGCGTCCGCATGACCGCGAGAAGACGGTGACCGCTGATCTGCTCGCGCAGGTGCGCACCAGACTCCTCGACGGTGATCCGGCCGCCTATACCGCCGGGCTGGTCGCAGACGCCCGCGATGAGATCCGGCCGAAGGTCGAGGAGCACGTCGTGCTCGACGGTGAGCTCGGACCGGGCGCCTTTGAGGGGTTGGTCCGCGAGGTCCTCGCGGCCGGGCGAGGACTGTCAGCGGCACAGGCGAAGGCGGTGTTGCTCGACATCGCCCGGGATCTGGGTGCGGCGATGACGACCGGAGCGGTCGTCGACTACGTTGTATGCCCACGCTGTGGCCGTCCGGAGCCGGTTGACGGTTCGCGCGTCTGCCGATATTGCGATACCGAGCTCTACATCCCGTGTCCGTCGTGTGGCCGCGCGACGGAGGCCGCCGCGGCGGCGTGCCAGTTCTGCGGGCAGAGCCTGCGCCAGGCTCGGGAAGCCGGCGACGCCCTGACCGCGATCCGCCGCGAGCTGGAAGACGGCCATCCCAGGCATGCCGCCGAGCTGCTGGCCCGGGCGCGTCCGGTGCTGGGCGCGGTCGGCGGGTCGGCGGTCCGCGCTGCCGATGATCTCGGCGTGCGGGTGCAGGCGGCGCTGGCCGCCGCGGACGCCGGCTGGCGGGCACTGGTCGAGCACCGCGAGGCCCGGTGCGACGACGCCGCCACCGCCGGGGCCCGTTGGCTCGTCGCCCAGGCGTTCGACGTACCCGGTCCGGACGGACGCTCGCCCGAGGAGGTGCTGGCCGAGCTCACCGCTCACCAGGACGTCATCCGCCGCCGGGTTGCCGCGGCGGCGGCGCTTGCGCCAGCCGACCAGGAGAATGCGCTGGCCGCGGTACTCGCGACCGTGGCGGACAACCGGGAGGCGCTGGCGGCATTGGCCGCGCTGCCACTCCCACCGCCGACGGATCTGACCGCGAGCAACGAAGAAGGTGCCGTGGTGCTGCGGTGGCGGCCATCCCCCTCGGCGCTCGGTCCGGTGTCCTACCGGGTGGTCAGACTGGTGGGGGCCGGCGTGGGGGAGGCGGGCGGCCAGCAGGGAACACCACCGGTCGAGCGCAGCCTGGGTACGACTCGGTCCACCGAGTTGTCCGATGCCGGGGTTCCGGCCGGGGTGCTGGTCCGGCACGAGGTGACGGCGGTCGTGGGCAGTCGGCGCTCGGTTGGGGTGCGCACACCCGGCCTCGTGGTCGTGCGGGACGTCGTCGCCCTGCGTGCGGAGCAGATCGGTGCCGGGGTGAGGCTGTCCTGGCGGCTGGATGGCCCGGTGGACGCGGTGACGATCGATCGGACCGTGGACGAGTCATCGCCGGTACAGGTTCCGATGCGTCGGATCAGGGCGAACGCCGGTCAGTACCTCGACACGGCCGTCCAGCCCGGTGTCACCTACCGTTATCAGGTTTATGTCGAGTTCCAGGATGTGGACGGACACCCGGCCAGAACCGCTGGTGCGCGGATTGCGGTTACGGTGACGCCGCGCCCACGAGCCGTACGCGATCTGGCGGTCACCACTGTCGACGGGCGTACCGTGCTGCGCTGGAGCGCCATGCCAGCCACTCATGTGCAGATCTACGCCGTGCCCGTGTCGGACGCCGGGCCGCCGCATGCGGCTGGAGTCGAGGACACCGAGATCGACCTGGCGAAGATCGCCGAACGGGCCCGGCTGGTCGGGTCGAGCCGGAGCGGCCACCTGGTGGACCCACTGGCTGCCGGTGAGCTGGACTATCTGCCGGTGACTGTGTGTGATGGTCGGGCGGTGGTCGGCACCGGTGTGCGGCATCTGGTGATCGAAGGCATCCGGGATCTGCGCGCGGACGATCGCGGTGAGGAGATCGTGCTGTCCTTCCAGATGCCGCCGGGGATCACCCAAGCCCGCGTCCTGTGGCGCCGCGACCAGCTCCCGACCGGGCCGGACGACCCGGACGCGTTCCGGGCGAAGGTCACCAACACCAGCCTGGAAATCAAGGGCGGCTGGCATCTGGCCGCGCCGCGGGACGGTTCGGCCTACTTCGTCGCCTGCTACCCGCTGGTGCGCACGGGTGGGACGTTGCGCGCTGCCGGTCCGGGCACGGCGATGGTGGCCCGCTCGGCGGCATCGCCGGATTCGGACATGACCTGGATGACCTGAATGACCTGGATCAACCGGAACACCATGAGCACCATGATCGGGAACGGACGGTCACCTACACGCTGGCCCGGTCCGGCTGGCGTCGTCGCACGTTGCGCGTACACGTGCGCGCGGACGGGCCGTTGCCGGCGATGGTGCTTGTCGCGCGGCCGGGGACGACTCCGCCACAGGCGAGCGACGACGGACATCCGCTCGCACGAGTGTCGGCGTCGCCACCAACACCGCAGCGCACCCTCGAGGTTTCCCTCGAAGGTGCCGAGCTTCCCTGGGGGGTACGACTGTTCCCGGGCTCGCCGGCGAGCCCGGGTGCACCGGTTGGTGGGGTGCCCGGTGCGGTGATTGTCCGCCATCCACCGGATGATTCCCTCATAATCCGCTAACCCGACCGAAAGGCTCCTCGCGAGGATGGCGTCTATGTTCGGCCGCCGGCGCTCCTGCCGGGTCGCGCTCGGGTCGCGGGTGGTGGTCGCAGGCGTGCTGTTTCTCGGCGTCGCCCTCGCCGCCGGGCTCGTTGCGGTCGGATTGAACCTCCGTGGAAGCCGTCCGGCAGGGATGGCTCTGACCCTGGTCGACACCGACATCGTGCTGGTGCGTGGGCACGGTTTCCCGGCCGGTGCCGAGATCACCGTCGACCTTGTCGGGGGTGATCTGACTACCACGGCACCGGCCCGGGCGGACCCGGACGGGCGCTTTCTGCTTCGCTTCACCCTACCCATGGATTTTACCGGCACTGTGTCGGTGACGGCGAGATCGGGCGCCATCACGGCCCGCGGTTCGCTACCGGTCACCGTCTGGGATACCCGGGGAAAACTGTCGGGCCTGCCCTGGCTGTCCGGAGTACATCTGGCCAACGATCTGCCGCCCTATCTGGCCTTTGGCGCATGGCGGGGCCGACCGATCGACGTGGCCCTGGTTTTCACGATCCGCGACCAGGGCTGGGGTCCGATATCCGAGCCCAGCTGGCCGCTGGACGATTTCGCACCGTTCCCGGGAAAACTGGTCATCAGTCAGCCGCCGTTCCCGCAGGGGCAGGGCGGCAACGCCGAGTGTGCCCGTGGTGCCTATGACGAGCACTGGCGGAGGTTCGGCGCCTTTCTCGTGCGCAAAAACCGGGCTGACTCCATCGTGCGGATCGGTTGGGAGTTCAACGGCACGTACATGTACTGGCACGCGGATGCGAGCGCGAGGAATTTCACGGAGTGTTTCCGCAGGATCGCCACGGCCATCCGCTCCACGGATCCGAAGGTCAAGATTGACTGGACGTTCAACGCCCACGATTCCCCGGTGCCGTCGAGCGGGAATCCATGGGATGCCTACCCCGGCGACGAATACGTCGACATCGTCGGCATCGATGCCTACGATCACTACCCGCCGTCGTTGAACGAGGCTAGGTGGACGCGGCAGTGCAACAGTGTCAACGGGCTCTGTCACCTCATTCGGTACGCCCGTGAGCACGGTCGGAAGGTCGGTGTGGGTGAGTGGGGTGTGACGTCCTGTGGTGGCGATGGCGGCGGAGATAATCCTTTCTATATCCGGAAGATGTATGACACGTTCGTCGCGAACGCCGACGCGATGGGTTACGAAAGTTACTTTCACGACTCGGCGCCGGACAATGTGTGTTCGACGATCATGAATGGGGGTCAGAACGCTCGGTCGGCCGCCGAGTACAAGCGGTTGTTCGGCGGGTCGTGACCGGCTCGGCCGGGCGGCGCGGTCGGCCGGCCGGGTGACAGGCGGTTGTCCGCTGGATGACAGCGGTCGGGAAGTTGCCGGACCGCATTCCACGCCGCCGGTGGTCGATGTACCGTCTGGCAAGCCTGACGCCTAGCAATGGACGACGGATAGGCCAAAGGGTGTGCGATCATGGTTTTTCTCGCACGCCCGGAGGCCGCATGTAGCCGAGATAGGCCAAAGGGTGTGCGATCATGGTTTTTCTCGCACGCCCGGAGGCCCCAACTAGCACAGGGGGTTTGCTGGGTGCGTCACTTCGGTTTTCTGGACGCGGACCGGACGGACGCGCTGTTTCACCGTCCGCCCGAAGAGATCCTCCCGGACGGGGACCGTCGGCTTGTGGCGACGGCCCTGGGTGCCACCCTCTACGCCCCGGGTACGCGGCCGACGCTTGCCGCGGACGTGCGCCGTCAGGTCGCCGCCGGGGTGACGTCGATGGTGCTCTGTCTTGAGGACGCCATCGCCGACCACGAGGTTGCTGCGGCAGAGGCGAATGTGATTGCCACGCTTCGTGACCTGGGTGAGAGCCCACCGACTGCTGGCGGCGGACCCCCGTTGTTGTTCATCCGGGTCCGTGACACCGCCCAGATACCATTGCTGGCCGCACGGCTTGATTCCACCGCGGCGGAGATGTTCGCCGGCTTTGTCCTGCCGAAGTTCGGCCCCGGGAACGGAGCGCCGGCGTTGACGGCTGTTCTGCGTGCCTCGGAGCGCCTGGGCCGGATTCTCTGGGCGATGCCTGTTCTGGAAAGCCCTGAGGTCATCTTCAAGGAGACCCGAGCCGGGGCGTTGTCGGGAGTCCGGGAGCTCGTCGACAAACATTCCGACGTTGTGCTGGCGGTCCGCCTGGGTGCTACTGATCTTTGTGGTTTGTTCGGGTTGCGACGGAACCGGGATCTGACGATCTATGACATCGCGGTGGTCCGAGACTGCATCGCCGACATCGTCAACGTGTGTGCCCGCGGCGGCGATCATGTGGTGAGCGGCCCGGTATGGGAATATTTCGCCCAGCCCGAGCGCCTGTTCGTCAGTTCCCTGCGGGTCACCCCGTTCCAGGAGGCTGATCTGATCGACGATAGCGAGGACGGTGCCCGGATGCGGTTACGTCTTGTCTCCGCCGATCTTGACCGGCTCATCCGCGAGGTGGTTCTCGACAAGGCGAACGGATTGCTGGGCAAGACGGTGATCCATCCCAGTCACGTTCCTGCTGTGCACGCTCTGCATGTTGCCAGCCATGAGGAGTATGTGGATGCCATGGCGATTCTCGCGGAGGATGCCGGCGGGGTACGGCCCAGTTGGTATGCGAACAAGATGAACGAGCTGGGACCGCACCGGACCTGGGCCGAAGCGGTACTGCGGCGGGCTCGGGCCTTCGGTGTCCTGCGGGAAGGCCACACATTCGTCGATGTTCTGGCCGCAACCGGGGCGTCATGAGGCCCGGATAACGTACGGCTCGTGCATGGATTGTGCCCGGGTGACAACGGCGGTGAAGGCGGAGGTCGTGTGAGCCTGGCGGGCTACAGCGGGCACTGTTCGGACGGCATGAACTGGTTGTGGGACGAACTGGGGCTTGACATCAGGATCAGATCCGACGTGGTGGGTAAGGGTCTGCACGGGTTGGTCGGGCTCGCGTTGCGGCGCAACCCGCTGCGGGCACACCTGCTGGTCAGTCGGGTTCTCGGCAAACATCTCCCGGTGCGTCCGCGGGAATCGCTCGCGGCTGGTCGCCTGCTGGCGGCACAGGCATGCGATGCTTTCCCCGGCGCAGGGGGCGAGCCGATGACGCCGGGGCCGCTGGTGGTCGGATACTGCGAGACTGCCACGTCGCTGGGCCATACGGTGGCGGACGGTATTGCTGGGTGTGACTATCTGCATACGACCCGTCGGGTGGTCCCCGGTGTCACCCCCCTGCTTGACTTTGACGAGGCGCATTCCCACGCCACGTTCCACTGGCTCATGCCGACCGATCCCGAGTTGGTACGGGCACCGCGTCCGCTGATCCTGGTGGACGATGAGCTCTCGACCGGCCGGACCGCGCTGGGAACGATCAAGGCGTTGCACGCCTTCGCGGCGCGGCCGTCCTACACCGTGGCGACGCTCTTCGACGCCCGGCCAGCGGAGTCCCGCCGTGCGTTCAACGAGCTTGCGGACCGTCTCGGCGTTTCTGTGCGGGTGGTGTCGCTGTTGGCCGGGGAGCTGGTGCTGCCGCCCGATGTGGCCGTGCGGGCGCAGCGGCTGCGGGCCCGCCACGGGGACGGCGGCCTCGGTGCTGATCCGCCGGACGTGCCCACCTGGCGTCATCCCGTCCGCTTCGTGCGCCCCGACTGGCCGGCCGAACTTCCCGACGGTGCGCGCCATGGCTGGTCGCAGGCGGACGGGGCCCTGCTCGACAGGGCCATCCCGCTGGTCGCCGGTGAGATTGCCACAGTGTTGACCAATGCGTCTGGACGCATTCTCCTGCTTGGTACTGAGGAGTTGATGTACACGCCGTTGCGGATCGGGGCTGCCCTCGACGAGATCGTGCCCGGTGACGTGGTTTTTCACTCGACGACCCGTTCGCCGGTCTACCCGATCGACGCCGAAGGCTATGCGATCCGCTGCGCGCTGACGTTCCCGGCGCCGGATGATCCCGCGCGGGTGAGCCATGTCTACAACGTCCGGCCGGGTTTGTACGACGACATCGTCGTCGTGGTCGACTCGGCCGCCAACGGTGGGGGCGCGGAAGCCGACGTGTCCGGGATGGTCGGGATGCTGCGTCGGTGCGCGCCGGTGACCGTGGTCACGATACCGACACGAGGCCCGGATGGGCGTCCGATGACCCGGCAGACCGGGCGGGTGGCAGGGGGAATGTGTTGAGCGACGGCACGGTGCTGGGAGCCATTCCGGGCACGGTAGGTTCGGGATCCTATGATCCCACGGATGTGACCTTTTTGTTGAAGGATCTCAGCGACATCCCGCTGGAACGTCCTACCGAGGACCGCGAGGAGGACTTTTCCAAGGGACGCCATTACTCTGAGGACCTGCCCGTCGAATACGAGCCCTCGGATTCCTATCTTGCTCTTTTTGAAAGCGCGCTCATCCGTTCGGCGGAGCGGGTTGCCACCGCGGTCGGGGTAGCCACCGAGCTTGTGCTTGCGAGAAAGGAGAAGCCGGTCATCGTGTCGCTCGCGCGGGCCGGAACGCCCGCCGGCATCCTTATGCGGCGCTGGGCCCGGTGGAAGCACGGGCTCGAGCTGACGCACTACTCGGTCTCCATCATCAAGGACCGGGGGCTCGACGAGAACGCGTTGCGGTGGATTCTTGACCGCCATGACCGCCAGGCGCTCCAGTTCGTCGACGGCTGGACCGGCAAGGGCGCCATCCTGAAGGTTCTCCAGGCGGCGTCGGAGCAGCTCGGGGTGGACGGCTCCATGGCGGTGATCTCGGACCCGGGCCACTGCACGTCGCTCTACGGCACCAGGGATGATTTCCTCATCCCGCACAGCTGCCTGAACTCCACGGTCAGTGGGCTGGTGAGCAGAACCGTGCTGAATTCGACGCTGATCGGTCCGGCCGATTTTCACGGAGCCAAATACTATCGGCAGCTGGCTGACCGGGATTATTCCCGCCGGTATGTCGACACCGTCGTGAACGCCTTTCCCGCCGCATCGGCAGCGGTCTCGCGCGGTCTGGGCCAGGCGGAGGACCGAACCCCGACCTGGGCCGGCTGGCGCGCTGTCGAAATGTTGGCGAAGGACTACGGCATCGCGAATATCGGCCTTGTCAAGCCCGGGGTCGGCGAGACTACCAGGGTTCTGTTGCGACGAGTGCCCTGGAAGGTTGTCGTCGCGCCCGACCGGTTGGCGGAGCTGGCTCATGTCCTGTCGCTCTGCGCAGCCAAAGGAGTGGATGTGGAGGAAAGAGCCGATCTGCCGTATTCCTGCGTCGGGATCATCAGGCCGATCGAGGGCAGGCCTGACCG
>NZ_CAUVXO010000006.1:25333-34716 GCF_963555865.1 Protofrankia sp. Cr1 | reverse complement strand
AGTTGGCCATGTCGACAACGGAACGAGCCAGCCGGGTTCGTGGCGGATACAGCGCCGGACACAGGTCCATGGGGCCGAGCCGTGCGCTGTGGTGGATGACAACGCCGGGGCGCGGGCTCGGCCGCCGCTGTGGCGGTACCAGGACGGTGACGTTCTCCTCGGCAAACCCGTGCAGACCGCCGAGAGCCGCCGCGCACGCACCGCCGAGAACAGCCCCGGGGCCGATGGACTCGACCACGCACCACAACAGCTGCATACGGGTGAGCGGCTCGGGTCGGGTTAGGAGGACCCCGGGCATGGGCAGCTGCCATTGTCCGGCTTTGACCCGCCATCGAATTGTCGACCGGCTTGTGCCAGCCGCCCTGGCAGTGCGGGTCGCGATAACGCCGCACTGGTTGTCGGCTGTCTTCTGCCAGGAGTGCTGGCCGGGGCCCGGGGCCATGCACACAAGCCTCGCCGATCCGCGAGTCGAACGGAACACCGTCTGCCGGGCTGTGGAAAAGCCGCGGGCGGAGCCCCCGACTGTGGACGAACGGTCCACCCGCCGGGCCTGTCACCCTCGTGTCTCACCCTCGTGTCTCACCCTCGGTTCTCACACTCGCGGGCGCTGGCGGTGCAGTCATCCTCCAGATCCATCTGGTCATCGTGACGGGTGGTCGCCGTGTGCGTACGGTGGCTTCTCGTAATGGTGTGGATCGTTCGGGTATCCGCGTCGTACAGTCTGGCCATCGACACACGACCTCCGCCGCAGTCGGCGGCTGTGACTCCTCCGCCGCCGTCGCGTTGGCTGGTCGCCTGCGATCTTGATCAGACGTTGATCTACAGTCGGAGTTCCTTCCGGCTCGCTGCAGGCAGCGGCGAACCCGCGCTGGTGACTGTTGAGCGGATTGACGGCCAGCCGGCCGCCTTCTGTACCGCTCGGGCCGCCGAACTGATCGCGCGGCTGGATGCCGTGGCCACCCTCGTCCCGGTCACCACGCGGACGCGGGCCCAGTACGCGCGAGTGGATCTCGGTGTGCGTCCCAGGTTCGCGATCACGACGAACGGCGGCCACCTACTGGTGGACGGCCGTCCGGATGAGGACTGGGCGGCCCGGGTCCGCGCCCGGATCGAGGCAGCGGCGGGTCCGCTCGCCGGCGTCCGGGCCGTGGCTGAGCGTCTCGCCGCCGACGGCTGGGTCAGGGTCACCCGGGTTGCAGACGACCTGTTCGTGTATCTCGTCGCCTATGAGCGTGCCGGGGTCCCCGATCTCCGCGAGGTCGCTGCCGACCTTGCCGCCGACGGATGGATCCTGTCCATCCAGGGACGCAAGGTCTACCTCGTGCCGGCCGTTCTGACCAAGGAGGCGGCGCTCGCCGAAGTGGTGCGCCGGGTCGGGGACGTCGGCCTGGCCGCGGCGGGTGATTCGCTACTCGACCGCGGAATGCTCACCGGCGCGGACGTCGCTGTCCGTCCCGCCCATGGTGAGCTGCACGACAGCGGCTGGAGCGCCGCGAATCTGCGGATCACCGCCGCGGCCGGACTGCTGGGCGGGCAGGAGCTGCTGGAGATTCTCGCCGCGCAGCTCCCCGTGGGTTGACCGGCGCGCGCGCCGCATTTCTGCTTACCACTTCTGCTTACCACTCGGCCGGCTACGTCTCCATCGCCCTGCGCCGCATTGCCCTGTACTGCTTTCCGTAGTCGTCCTGTGGCGTGTCGTGGCCACCGGGGTTGGCTGAGTTCAGGTACAGTACGGTACTGTATTGAAAATGATCGGACGTCGAGAGGAGTCGGGGATTGCGATGATCTCCCTGTCGCCGTGTGGCCGATCCCCGGGTCGACCCCGGGATGATGCCCGCGAGCAGGCCATTCTTGATGCCGCACTCGAGCTGCTGGTCGAGGTCGGTTACGAGCGGATGAGCATGGTCGCCGTTGCAGCCCGGGCGCGGGCGAGCAAGGCGACGATCTACCGGCGGTGGGCCAACAAGGACGAACTCGTCATCGAGGCCGTGCGCCGACGGAGCGGTGGCGCCGACATCGTCCCCGCGGACACCGGCAGTCTGCGCGGTGACCTCGTGGATGCCGTCTGCAAGATAGTGGACCATGTGTCCCGGGAGGATGCCGCGCTGATCGCCGGGGTGTTGCTGGCCATGCGGGGGTCACCCGACCTCGCGGCGGCGCTGCGGGTCCCGATGCTTGAAGAAAAGCGCTGGATCGGCGATCTCATCGTGCAGCGCGCGATGGACAGGGACGAACTGCGTTCGTCCGCGGCTGCCGACGTCTTTCACGAGCTGATGCCCGCACTGCTCTTCTCTCGGCTGCTCATCACCGGCGAACCGCTTGACAGTGCATTCATCGAACATATGATCGATGACGTGCTGCTTCCGCTGATGACCTCGGTACGCGCCGAGGACGACTGAAGCTGGATTTTCTGACACCGGATTCCCTGACACCGTGTCCGGCCGCGCGTCCACCGGCGCCCGAATTATTCCGTCATCTTCGGATTGGCTGGTCAAGGAGCATCAGTGACTACGACTGTTGAACGCCCACATGGAAGCATCGGAGCGGAGGCCGGGGGCAGCGTCGACTCCCGGCGATGGCTTGCGCTCGCAATTATTGCCGTGGCTCAGCTGATGATAGTGCTCGATGCGTCCATCGTGAACATCGCCATGCCCAAGGCCCAGACTGATCTGCACATTTCCGTGGCTGATCGGCAGTGGATCGTCACCGCGTACACCTTGGCATTCGGTGGCCTGCTGCTTCTCGGCGGCCGGATCGCCGACTTCATCGGGCGAAAGCGCGCCTTTGTCGGTGGTCTGCTCGGTTTCGCCACGGCATCGGCGATCGGCGGCCTCGCTCCGGACGCCTCGTTCCTGTTCGCCGCCCGTGCGCTGCAGGGAGCATTCGCCGCGGTTCTCGCGCCGGCAGCGCTCTCCCTCATCACGGTCACGTTCACCGAGACCAGAGAACGTGCCCGCGCCTTCGGTGTTTATGGCGCGATTGCCGGTGGCGGCGCCGCGCTCGGGCTCATCCTCGGCGGCGTGCTGACCGAATACACCTCCTGGCGCTGGTGCCTGCTGGTCAACGTCCCGATCGCGCTGCTCACAGCCGCCGCCGCACTGCCGATCGTGCGGGAGAGCCGGGCCGAGGGGAAAGCGCGCTACGACATTCCCGGGACGCTGACCGTCACCGCCGGGCTGGTCAGCCTGGTCTACGGTTTCACCAAGGCGGCTGAGGACGGCTGGAGCTCGGCGGTCACGCTCGGGTTCCTCGCGGCGGCAGGAGCGTTGCTGGTCGGGTTCGTCATCGTCGAGGCACGTAGCGCCGCGCCGCTTCTTCCACTACGGGTCGTCTGGGAACGCAACCGCGGCGCATCCTTCCTGTCGTCCCTGCTCATCGGTGGCGGCCTGTTCGCCATGTTCCTTTTTCTCACCTTTTACTTCCAGGTGAGTCTCGGATACAGCGCGCTGCGGACCGGATTCGCCTTCCTGCCGTTCAGCGCTGGGATCATCGTGTCAGCCGGGCTCGCCAGCCAGCTCATGCCGCGTACCGGGCCCAAGGTCCCGATGGTCGTCGGAACCGTGCTCACGGTGGTCGGTCTGTTCACGTTGACCCAGATCGGTCTCGACACCAGCTATGTCAGTCACGTCCTGCCCGGTGAGCTGCTCATGAGCATCGGCCTTGGCCTGATATTCGTACCGATGTCGAGTCTTGCGCTCATCGGTGTCGAGCCCCATGACGCCGGTGTGGCCAGTGCCCTGGTCAACGCCACCCAACAGGTCGGTGGTTCGCTGGGAACGGCACTGCTCAACACGGTGTTCGCCACCGCGGTGACGAACTATGTCATCGACCACGGCGCCAGCCCGCAGAGCACGGCCCAGGCGCAGATCTCCGGTTACACGACGGCGTTCGTCTGGGGCGCGGTGCTGATTCTGCTCGCGTTGGCGACCATCGTCGTCCTCGTCCGGGCCGGAAAGGACGAGGTGCCGGCGCAGGCGGGTGCCGTACACGCGGGGTAGCGTGCCCGGTGGCGTGCCCGGTGGCGTGCCCGGATCGGGCAGGGCCGGGCCCGCCACCGTGGCGGGATCCTGTGGGTTGTCGGCACTTCGTGGTACACCCGGATGCGGATGACATGGCAGCCGGACGCAGGAGGACCCATGACCAGCACCGCGGACGGCACCGGTATCGCCGGCACCGACCAGACCGAGACCAGCGTCGCAGGCAGGGGTCTGGAACATGAGCTGGAGCGGATGCTGTCGGTCGACCGGTTCGATCCGCCGGCCGATTTCATCCCCCGGCAGGCTTATGCGGCCGATGTCGACTCGGCCGCCGCCGACCCGGTGGCTTTCTGGGCGGACAAAGCCCGGACCCTGCTGGCATGGGACGTCCCGTTCACGACCGTGCTCGATGATGAGAACCCGCCTTTTTACCGCTGGTTCGCCGACGGCCGTCTCAACGTCTCGGCGAACTGCCTGGATCGGCACGTGGCAGCCGGCCGCGGTGAGAAGGTCGCCTTCCACTGGGTCGGCGAGGAGGGCGAACGACGGGCGCTGACCTACATCGACCTGCTGGCCGCGACCCAGCGGCTGGCCAATGGGCTCAAGAGCCTCGGGGTCGGCCGGGGCGACGTTGTCGGGATCTTTCTGCCGATGATTCCCGAAGTCGTGGTGGCGATGCTCGCCTGCGCCCGGATCGGCGCCGTCCACAACGTCGTCTTCGGCGGGTTCGCCCCGTCCGCGGTCCGTGAGCGGATGGAGGTCTCCGCGGCCAAACTGTTGATCACTGTGGACGGCGCCCGCCGCAAGGGTCGGACGGCCCCGGTCAAGGAGGCGGTGGACGCCGAACTCGGCGAGGTGAAAACCCTTGAGCACATCGTCGTGGTCCGTTCGACCGGCATACCCGCCCCGATGCTCGCCGGCCGGGACGTCTGGTACGACGAGCTGTGCGAGCGGGTCGACCCGGTGTGCCCGGCCGAGCCGATGGATGCCGAACATCCGCTGTTCATTCTCTACAGCTCCGGCTCCACGGCCAAGCCCAAGGGCATCCTGCACACCACCGGGGGATACCTGACCGGGGCGACCTACACCCACCGGCTCGTCTTCGACCTTGACCAGGCCTCGGACGTCTACTGGTGCTCGGCTGACGTCGGCTGGATCACCGGGCATTCCTACATCGTCTACGGGCCGCTGTCCAACGGCGCGACCAGCGTGATGTTCGAAGGCGCTCCCGATTATCCCGACCGGGACATCTGGTGGAAGATCATCGATGAGTTCAAGGTCACGATTTTCTACACTGCTCCGACGGCGATCCGGACGTGCATCAAGTGGGGCCCGCAGTACCCGGGCAGGCACGACCTGTCCTCCCTGCGACTGCTGGGCACCGTGGGCGAGCCGATCAATCCGAAGGCGTGGCTGTGGTACCACAAGGTGATCGGCGGTGGGCGTTGCCCCATCGTCGACACCTGGTGGCAGACCGAGACCGGTGCGATCATGATCTCTCCGGTGCCGGGTGTGACGTCGACCAAGCCTGGTTCGGCCACGACCGCATTGCCCGGGATCTCACCGGCACTGCTGTCCGAGGATGGCGCGCCGATCACCGAGGGCACCGGCATCCTAGTGATCACCAAGCCGTGGCCGTCGATGCTTCGGACGCTCTATCAGGACGACGAACGGTTCGTGCAGACCTATTTCTCCCGATTCGGTCGGAGCGTGTATGTCGTCGGTGACGCGGCCCGGCGCGATGCCGACGGCTATTTCTGGATCATCGGCCGGATCGACGATGTGATCAATGTGTCGGGCCACCGCCTGTCGACGGCCGAGGTCGAGTCGGCGATCGTCGCCCACGAGGCGGTGGCGGAGGCTGCCGTCGTCGCCCGGTCCGACGACCAGACCGGCCAGGCCATTGTTGCTTTTGTCACATTGGTTGGGGATCGTGTCGGCGACGATGCGATGGTAAAGGAGATCCGCGACCATGTGGCCGCGCGAATAGGGAAGCTGGCCCGTCCCAAGCAGGTGATCTGGGCCGACGACCTCCCGAAGACACGCTCAGGGAAGATCATGCGACGGCTGTTGCGGGACATCGCCGAGGGGCGCGAGCTCGGCGACGTCACGACTCTGCGCGATCCGATGGTAATGGGGGCTTTGTCCGCGAAAGTCGCCGCAGCCGGCCCGGACGAGTGAGCAGGGGGTTCGGGGCGTCGGGTGGCCGAGGGCCCGGCGCCATCCTGGCCCGCCGACACCCGGGTGGATTCCGGCGCTCGGCGGTGTCTAGGCTCACAACTTCGTGAGAGCCCTTCGACGCTTCACCGTCCGTGCACAGCTCCCCGAGCAACTCCTCCCGCTCGGCGAGCTTGTGCTGAACCTCCGCTGGTCATGGCACCCGGAGACACTCGATCTTTTTGAGTCCGTTGATCCCGAACTGTGGCGCTCCTGCAAAGGGGATCCGGTTCGCTTGCTCGGCGAGGTCGACCACGAGCGCCTTGAGACCCTGGCAGCTGATCGCCGCTTCATCCGCCGCCTGCACGACGCCGCCGAGGACCTGCAGGAATACCTGACCGCTCCACGCTGGTACCAGGCGCTGCCCGATGCCCCGAGGGCGATCGCCTACTTTTCCCCGGAGTTCGGCATCACCGAGGTGCTGCCCCAGTACTCCGGCGGCCTGGGGATTCTCGCCGGCGACCATCTCAAGACCGCCAGCGATCTCGGGGTGCCGATCGTCGGGGTGGGTCTTCTCTACCGGGCTGGCTATTTCGTGCAGTCGCTGTCCCGGGACGGCTGGCAGCAGGAGCGGTATCCCGGCATCGACCCCCACGGCCTGCCGCTGACCCAGCTCATCGATGCCTCGGGCGCTCCGGTCAAAATCGCGATCGGGCTTCCCGAAGGCCGCACCCTGCACGCGCAGATCTGGAAGGCGCAGGTCGGGCGGGTGCCGCTGCTCCTGCTCGACTCCGACGTCGAGGACAACCAGCCGGCCGAGCGGGGTGTCACCGACCGGCTCTACGGCGGTGGCACCGACCATCGCCTGCTCCAGGAGATGCTGCTGGGAATCGGCGGGGTTCGGGCGTTGCGGGCCTACTCGGCGGTTTCCGGTGCCCCGACTCCGGAGGTTTTTCACACCAACGAGGGCCACGCGGGTTTCCTCGGCCTGGAGCGCATCCGCGAGCTGACCGAGACCGGCCTGAGCTTCGACGAGGCGTTGGAGGCGGCCCGCGCCGGCACGCTGTTCACGACCCACACTCCGGTGCCCGCGGGAATCGACCGGTTTCCCAGGGACCTGGTGGCCCGTCACTTCGGCGGGGACAACGCCTGGCCGGGCGTGCCCGTCGACCGCGTGCTGGATCTCGGCGCGGAGTCAGACCCGAACATGTTCAACATGGCCCACATGGGCCTGCGGCTGGCTCAGCGCTCCAACGGGGTCAGCAGGCTCCACGGAATCGTCAGCCGCGAGATGTTCTCGGGCCTGTGGCCCGGGTTCGACCCGGCCGAGGTCGCCATCGGTTCGGTCACCAATGGCGTCCATGCTGCCACCTGGGTATCGCGCAGCGTGATCGAACTTGCTGACCGGGAGCTCGGTCCATCTCCCCTCGAGGATGGCGGCGAGGGTTTCGCAAAGATCGCCCAGGTGTCGGACGACGCGGTCTGGTCGATGCGTCGAGAACTGCGTGAACGCCTGGTGACCGAGGTTCGGCGGCGGCTGCGCACGTCGTGGCTGCAGCGTGGCGCCGCACCCAGCGAGCTCGACTGGATCGACGGCGTGTTCGACCCGGCCATCCTGACGATCGGGTTCGCCCGTCGGGTCCCCTCCTACAAGCGTCTCACTCTGATGCTGCGGGACCGGGAACGGCTCACCCGGCTGCTGCGCCACCCGCAGCGCCCGATCCAGATGGTCATCGCCGGCAAGGCGCACCCGGCCGACGACGGCGGCAAGCAGCTCGTCCAGCAGATCGTGCAGTTCGCGGACTCCTCCGAGGTCCGTCATCGCATCGTGTTCCTGCCGGACTACGACATCGGGATGGCGCGTTTCCTCTACTCCGGTGCGGACGTGTGGTTGAACAACCCGCTGCGCCCGCTGGAGGCGTGCGGAACGTCGGGCATGAAGGCCGCGCTCAACGGTTGCCTCAACCTGTCCATCCGGGACGGTTGGTGGGACGAGATGTTCGATGGGCAGAACGGCTGGGCGATCCCCACCGCGGACGGTGTCGAGGACCCCGACCGGCGTGACGACCTCGAGTCGGTCGCCCTGTACGAGCTCCTGGAGAACACGGTCACCGCACGGTTCTACGACGTCGCCGGCGCGGGCGCGCCTCCTCGCCAATGGACCTCGATGGTCAAGCACACCCTGTCCACGCTCGGCCCGCAGGTGCTCGCCACCCGGATGGTGCGGGAATACGTCGAGCGGTACTACCTGCCCGCCGCGGCCTCTGCGCGGGTGGCCGCGGCCGACGGGCTGCTCGGGGCACGCGAGCTCGCGGGCTGGAAGGCACGGATCCGCCAGGCATGGCCAGCCGTGCGGGTCGTCAACGTCGACTCGGCCGGGCTCGGTGACACCCCCCAGGTCGGGCAGTCGTTGGTGGTCCGGGCAACTGTCGAGCTCGGTGGCCTGGACCTTGGGGACGTAGAGGTTCAGGCGTCCTACGGTCGCATCGACGAGGCCGACCGGTTGCTCGACTCAGCCACCGTCGCGCTGGCCCACACCGGTGCCGGCGAGGGCGGCGGGCTGCGCTTCGAAGGCACCATCCCGTTGCGGCGGACGGGGGCCTTCGGCTACACCGTCCGGGTGCTTCCACGACATCCGCAGCTCGCTTCGCCGGCGGAACTCGGGCTCGTGGCGAATCCCGACTGACACTGCCGCCACCGGGTGGGGGGCCCGGTCGCACCCCGGCAGCCCCCCACCCGGTTATCCGGTGGCGCGCAGGAGCAGGACCGCGCGTCCGGTGACGTGGAGCTCCTGATCGGCGTCCAGGTGCCGGGCAGGTCCGTTGAGGGTACCGGGGAAGCCGGCGAGGTCCTCGGCGGAGGTGTCCAGCAGCAGCTCGTAGGCGTTGGCCCACGGCTCACCCGGCAGGACGACGGCCACCTCACCAGGGTCGGGATGCAGGATGAGCAGGAAGCTGTCGCCGGTAACGGTGGCGCCGTCCGGCGTGCGCCAGGGCAGCGTCCGTCCGGACAGATGGGCCACGACCGTGTGGACCAGTGGTGAGTTCCAGTCGGCGTCCGGCATGATTGTTCCGTCGGCGCGAAACCAGGTGATGTCCGCGAGCGACCCGATGCTGGACGGGCCGCCGTGGAAGAACGCCTGGCGGCGCAGTGTCTGCGACGCCCGTCGCAGCGCCACCAGGCCGCTGACGAGCCCGAGCAGCATCGGATCGTCTCCGGCGGGGTCGGTCGGGGATGACGGGCCGCCGG
>NZ_CAUVXO010000006.1:23308-25229 GCF_963555865.1 Protofrankia sp. Cr1 | reverse complement strand
CCGGCCCGTCCACCGGCCCGTCTGTCGGTGCGCCGGTGGGCCAGCGGAGCCAGGAGATCGCGTTGTCCTGGCAGTAGGCATTGTTGTTGCCGTTCTGCGAACGGCCGAACTCGTCCCCGGCGAGCAGCATGGGTACGCCCGCCGACAGCAGCAGCGTCGCGAGTAGCGCGCGGCGGGTGTGGCGCCGGCAGGTCAGCACGTCCGGATCATCGGTCGGGCCCTCCACGCCGCAGTTCGTCGAGTGGTTGGAGCCGTCGCCGTCGCGGTTCCCCTCGCCGTTGGCCTCGTTGTGTTTCTCGGCGTGGGAGACGAGATCGGCCAGGGTGAAGCCGTCGTGTGCGGTCACGAAGTTGACCGAAGCCCACGGCCGCCGGCCCGAGTGCTGGTACAGGTCGCTCGATCCTGTGATCCGGTAACCCAGCTCGGCCACACCGGACGCGCGCTGGGTCCAGGCCGCACGGACGGTGTCGCGGTAGTGGCCGTTCCATTCCACCCATGGCGCGGGGAAGGCGCCGACCTGGTAGCCGCCCCAGCCGACGTCCCATGGCTCGGCGATGAGCTTCACACCTGACAGCAGCGGGTCGGCGTGGATGGCGGTCAGCAGCGGCGCGGCCGGGTCGAATCCGTCGGGGTTGCGGGCGAGCGCGGTTGCCAGGTCGAACCGGTACCCGTCCACACCCATCTCGGTGACCCAGTAGCGCAACGAGTCCATGATCAATTTGATCACGTGCGGGGATGAGGTGTTCAGGGTGTTGCCGCATCCGGTCACATCCCGGTACCGGCGTGGATCACTCGGCTCCACCCGGTAGTACGTGGTGTTGTCCAGCCCGCGCAGCGACAGTGTCGGCCCGCGTTCGCTGCCTTCGGCGGTGTGGTTGAAGACCACATCCAGGATGACCTCGATACCGGCCGCGTGCAGGTCATGGACCATGGCCCGGAACTCGGCCACCGGATTGTCCGTGGCCGCGTAGCCCGGATGCGGGGCGAAGAAGCCCAGGGTGTTGTAGCCCCAGTAGTTGACCAGGCCCCGCTGCGACAGCGCCGGTTCGGAGAGGTTCGCGTGGACGGGCAGCAGCTCGACGGCGGTGACACCGAGGGTACGCAGGTGGTCGATGACCGCCGGGTGTGCCAGCCCCGCGTAGGTGCCCCGCTGGCCGGTCGGGACATCGGGGTGCTCGTGGGTGAACCCCTTCACGTGCAGCTCGTAGAGGACCGTGTCGGGCCAGGGTGTACCCGGCCGGTTGGCGGCGGGGTCGGGGATCGGGTCGGTACTGTACGGCCGGGGGTCGACGACCACGCATCGCGGGACGAAGGCCGCGGAGTCGCGCCCGTCCGAGCCGTCCGAGTACGGGTCGGTCTCGTCGAAACCCGAGATCGCCGGATGCAGGACAAGACCGCCGGTCAGCATGCGGGCGTATGGATCGACGAGAAGCTTCGCCGGGTTGTAGCGCAGGCCACGGTCGGGGGCGTACGGCCCGTGTGCGCGCAGACCGTAGCGCTGGCCCGGCCCGACACCGGGCAGGTAGCCGTGCCATACCCCGCCGTCACGTTCAGGTAGCCGGTAGCGATTCTCGATGCCCTGACCGTCGAACAGGCAGATCTCAACCGCGGCGGCATTGGGGGCTGCCACCGCAACGTTGACACCGGATCCGTCCCAGTGCACGCCGAGCGGGTCGGACGACCCGGGTAGGGCGCGGTGGGACAGATCCACGATGCCTCGGACCGGGGACAGCGTCGTCACGTCCGTCACGGTAGCTGTCGAATGATGCAGGCGCTCGCGGTAGGAGATCACCTCACGTGGCGATCAGAGGCCGGGTCGATGTCGGACCGTGCTCATGACGTATCCGTGAAGATCAGGCGGTTACGGCCTAAGGTGCGTCAGGGGTCCGGAAAGCGCGGCACCGATCCCCGGTACTGATCC
>NZ_CAUVXO010000006.1:20801-22839 GCF_963555865.1 Protofrankia sp. Cr1 | reverse complement strand
GTGAGCTGAGGAGGTCGGCCGGTGGCGGTCGTGCACTTTGAGGTCGACAACGCAATAGGCACGATCAGGTTGGACCGGCCTGCGATGAACGCGATTGACAGCCAGCTCACCGGCGAGCTGAGGGTGGCAGCGGCGCAGGCGGCGGCCCGTTCCGACGTTCGGGCCGTCGTGCTCTACGGCGGTCCCAAGGTGTTCGCGGCCGGAGCCGACATCAAGGAAATGACCCCGATGGGCTACGCCGAGATCCTGGCGTGGGTCAGTGAACTCACCGCAACCTTCGAGCAGGTGGCCCGTATCCCCAAGCCCGTGGTCGCCGCGGTGACCGGATACGCCCTCGGTGGCGGGCTGGAGCTCGCCCTGTGTGCCGACTTCCGGGTTTTCGGTGACGACGCCAAGGTCGGGCTGCCCGAGATCCTGCTCGGAGTCATCCCAGGCGCGGGCGGAACGCAGCGGCTGCCCCGGCTGATCGGCGCAGCCAGGGCCAAGGACCTGATATTCACGGGTCGCCAGGTGCGCGCACCCGAGGCCAAGGAGATCGGTCTCGCCGACCGGGTGGTGGCCCCGGACGACGTCTACGCCGAGGCTCTGCGCCTGGCCGGCCGGTTCACGCAGGGGCCGTCGCTGGCGCTGCGGGCGGCCAAGGTGGCGATCGACGACGGTTTGGACGTTGGACTGTCCGACGGGCTACGGCTGGAGACCGCGGTGTTCACCGGGCTGTTCGGGACCGAGGATAAGCGCATCGGCATGGAGTCCTTTGCCGAGCGGGGCCCGGGCAAGGCGGACTTCGTCGGCCGTTGACGGTGACCGGTTGCCGACGCTCACCTGCCGACGCTCACCCGCCGACGCTGACCTGCCGACGCTCATCGTTGCCGGTCGGGTGTGGCGGGTCCGGTGTCGCGCAGGTGACGTCCTCGCGTTCGAGCGTAGGGCTGTCGTGGGGCGACGGGGCGCTCTACTATGACGCCTGACATCCCGCTTCGGTCGACAATGCGACCGGGGACGGGCGCCACGAGAGGTGGGGGATGGCCGAAGCCGACGAGGTTGTCAGCATCCGGAAGCCGTCGGTGAATGCCGTCCCAGACAGTGGACGGATTCGCCTGCCAGGGCTCGATCCGGACGCGTTCCGACATCCGCTTGACCGGCGGGCCACCCGTACGTTGAAGCGCGTTCCCGGGTTCGACCGGGTCGTGGCCAAATACATCGAATGGGGTGTCGAACGTACCCAGTACGTGGAGAATACGGCATCCAGCGTGAAGGTCGGTCCCCGCCAATTTCCGGGGATCCACGCCATACTGCGCGAGACGTGCGCGATTTTGGACGTTCCAGAGCCTGAGCTCTACATCCGGCGTGGGCCGGTTGATGCCTATACGGCCGGGCACAACCATCCGTACGTCGTGCTTTTCACCGATCTCATCGAGATCATGGATGACGATGAGCTGCTGGCCGTGCTCGGGCATGAAATCGGGCACGTCAAATGCGGTCACGTTCTATATGGGACCATGGCACGAATTGTCAGCGGGGCGATGGGCGCGGGAGTGGCCCGGCGGTCGAACGCCGTTGTCAACAACATCGCGGCCTTCGGCCTCGGGGCGGGGCTCGCGGCCTGGTCGCGCAAGGCGGAGCTGACCGCAGACCGGGCGGCGATGCTCGCGGTCCAGGATCCCGATCCATGCGTCCGGATGATGATGAAGTTGGCCGGCGGGGCGACCCGCTGGCTGGACCAGATGAACCCCGCCGCTTTTCTTGAGCAGGCACGGTTGCTTGACGACATGGCCGAGCAGAGCAGGCTGACCCGGTTTCACCGCATGCGGATCCGGACCACCGGATCCCACCCACTCACGGTCGAGCGCGCCCGCTTTTTTGACCAGTGGCTGCGCGAGGACGAGCCCAGGAGGATCCTCGATGGGATCTATGCGGTGCGGGCCGGCAGTCGTGCATGCCTGACCTGCGTGAAGCCGGCGCGGCCGACCGAGAACTTCTGCACGGCCTGCGGAACCGGACTCGCGGTCTGGACCACCTCTGCCTAGCAGGACAGGGC
>NZ_CAUVXO010000006.1:14918-20391 GCF_963555865.1 Protofrankia sp. Cr1 | reverse complement strand
GCTCCCGTCGCATCAGGTTCACATCGTTCGATGTGATGATCTCCCGGAACGGGTGCCGGAGGCAGCGCAGGGCGAGCGGGAGTCAGCGCAGGGCGAGATCGACGATGAGGGGCTTGTGGTCGCTACCGAACGTCGCGCCCACCTGGTAGCCGGTGACGGCGAACTGCGGCGAGGCCAGGACGTGGTCGATGCGCAGCAGCGGCGGCAGCACCAGGTGGTCCGCGTTCCAGGTGGGCGTCCAGCCGGCACCGACCACGTCGTGGGCATCGCGAAGATGATCATTTAGCAGGCGTTGGAACGGTCGGTGGTCGCGGGTGGCGTTGAAGTCGCCTGCGAGCACCACCGGGATGGGCGTGCGGGCGACGTCGGCCCGCAGGTTGTCCAGTTGGCTGCGCCACCGCGGGGCGGAGCCGCCGTTGATCGGCGCGACCGTGTGGACAGCGAAAAGGCGGAACTGATGCGCCGCGTCCACCTGCACCGTCAGCCGCAGTGACGGCAGGTCTGCAACCGAGCGCAGCTCCGGCTCGACCAACGGGAAACGGGAGAACACCGCGATTCCGAACGGATTCGGCTGGGAACGGACGTCCCGGTAGGGGAAAGCTGCCAGTGCCCCGGACTTCTCGACCGCAGCCAGGGTAAGGGGGGTGGCCTCCTCCAGAACGAGGATGTCGGGTCCCTCCGCGCGGATCTGGGTACCCAGCCGTCCGGCGTTCTCGTTCGTGTACAGCAGGTTCGCACTCATCATCCGCACTTTCGCCGAGCCGGCGGGAGCGCTTTCGGGCTTCCCCGGCCAGAGCTCGGGTACGGTCCAGTACAGGTGGGCGATGATGACCAGCGTTGAGACGATCAACAGCCGGTTGCGTCGCAATGCGAAACTGACGGCCAACACCACATAGGCCGGCAGGAATTCGACCGGGGTGAAGGCGTTGATCCCCGAGTAGGGCCAGCTCAGCGCGTCATCCAGATGGAGGCCGCGGCCCAGCGTGATGACCCCGAGGCTGCCGACTGCCAGCCAGGAAAAAAGAATCACCAGAGTCCGCGGCGGAATCACCCCGGCGGCGCCGCGCTTCGATGGCACCACGTGGTCGTCGTCTTCGGGGTACACGGGCAGGTCAGAGCCGGTGTCCGAGTGCGGGGTCATGTTCATAGACTGCCGGCCGGGAGGTTCGTGGCCGGCGGCGGGGCCGACGGAGCGCTTTCAGTCATCGCCAGCCGGTCATCGCCAGCCGACAGGCGCGGGCGCGGCCGGCGTACGTCACAGGCACCGGGCGCGGCCGCGGCCGCGCCCGCGCCGGCTGGCCGCGTTGTATGTACCTGGCCGCGTTATGCCACCGCCACCTGGGTGTGGCTCTCCGTGCGGGCGATCAGCGGTGCCGAGCGCGCCCGCAACTCCCGGACTGCGACGACATCGTCATGCCGGCTCAACCGGCGGTCAACCTCACGCAACTTGTCGGTGATCCGCGCCGAATCCAACTGGCCGGCGAGGTCAATCGCGCGGCTCGCCGCGTCCAGCGCGGCTTCGACGTCCGGGCCGTGCTGGCGCAGATACGACAGCGCGAGATCCGCCTCGGCATAGCTGCGGGTCCGGGTCCGGGAAGCAGGCGGGCGGGAACGGGATTCCAGCAGCAGGGGTTCGGCCGCCTTCGCCTTGCCGAGCAGCAGAAAACAGTGGCCCTTGCATTCGGCCACGTCCACTTCGTCGTAGTGGGAGGCCCATTGTGGACCGTCACCAGGCTTCGCGCGTTCGAGTTCGTCCTCCATGTCGATCAGCGCCTGGCTGCAGCCGGGCTCGTCGCCCATGCGGCCCAGTGCCCAGGCGTGTTTGTCGTGCAGCATCGCCCGGACCGTGGGAGACGCCGAGCCGTGGGAACGGTCGATGGCGGCCTTCGCCATGGCCAGGCTCTGCCGGTACTGACCGAGGCGGCCGGCCTGGTCGCTCATGGCGGACAGGATCCGGCTGGCGAGCATCGTGTCCCCGCTGTGTTCCGCGAGGCCCAGCGCTTGGATGTAGTAGCGCTGGGCAAGTGCCTGGCGGTCGCAATCCTGAGCGAGCCAGCCACTGAACTGGGTCAGTTCGGCGAGCGAGCTGAACAGGTCCGGCGTGTGGCGGTTCTCCATCGCCGCTCTCGCGCGGTCGTGCAGGAAGGCGACCACCTGTCCGCGAATCTCGGCGCCGCCGTAGCGGGCGTCGAGCTTGCGGAAGGTCTCGGTCATATCTCTGATCATGGACGCGGTCGGTACCGGAGGTACGATCTCGTTCCGGCTGATCGTTTCGACGACTCCGGTGAGGCTCGCCAGCACGGGGTCGGCGAAGGCGGCGGCGACGAAGACCGCTCCGTCGTATAAGAGGTCGCGTCTGCGCATATCTCGCCCCGAGAGTCCGGCAATAGTCCGAAGAGTGCCCGAGGGTTTCTCGGCTACGGCGAGCCCAAAGTCGTCGCCGTGATAGGCCTCGCCGCGCCAACCGAGATCGGATGGCGCGATGGGGTAGCCGACCAGCATCGACATCTCGGCGGCGGCGAGCTCGGCCACCATGGGGTCACGGGGGCGCATTCCGCGACGCCAGTGTCCTACCGTGGTACGCGCAAGACCGAGATCAACGTTTCGTTGTCGGCGCGCGCGTTCGTTGACCTGTCGGGCGAAGCGAGTGTCGGAGACGGACGCTTCGGCAAGTAACCGTCCGAATAGCGTTTGATGCGGTCCGCAGTTGATCGTTTCTTGATCGGCCGACGATTGTTGTCTTTTCATTGAGCCCCCGTAGCTCATTACGTGATACTTCATGGTGCAATGGCCAGACGATGTGTTGTGAGACACAACGTAGTGGAGCTGTCACAATGATGGAAGGGGGCGTGCAGACGCGCGTGCGAATGCACGCACCAGGAGCCTGGCGTGCAGGATGGGTCGAGTGCGACCTGGGTCACGTCGACGATCATTGAGCGTGTCAACGACGCAGGTGCGACCATGTCAAGAGCAATGAAGACCCATGAATGTGGCTACGGAGGCCCCGAGGCGTGAACATCGTCGTCACCGTCAAGCAGGTTCCGGATACCTGGGCGGAGAAGAAGCTCGATCCCGCAACCAGGACGACGGATCGCAAGAGCGTCGACAACGTCATGAACGAAATGGACGAGTACGGGGTCGAGGAGGCCCTGAAGATCAAAGAGGCTCATGGTGGCGAGGTGACGGTGGTCACCATGGGTCCCGAGAAGGCCTTGGAAACCGTGCGTAAGGCACTGTCGATGGGCGCGGACAAGGCCGTCCATATCACCGACGAGGCGCTGGCCGGCTCCGATGCCCTGCAGACGTCCGCTGCGCTCGCGAAGGTTATTTCAACGCTTTCGCCTGATATTGTTATCACCGCTACTGAGGCGTCCGATGCCCGAGGCGGTGTGCTGGGTGCGCTGCTTGCCGAGCGGCTCGGATTCCCGCAGCTGACCCAGGCCCGTAAGGTGACCGTCGACCCGGGTGCCGGCACAGTGCGGATCGAACGGCTGGCTGACAACGGCTACTTCCTCGTGGAAGCGTCCACACCTGTTGTTGTCGGGGTTGTCGAGAAGATCAATCAGCCGCGTTATCCGTCGTTCAAGGGCATCATGGCGGCGAAGAAGAAGCCGCTGACCACTCTGTCCGTCGCGGACGCGGGCCTGGATGCTGGCACGGTGGGCCTCGCCAACGCTGCGTCGACGGTGCTGGACGCTCAGGCCGCTCCGCCCCGTCAGAGCGGAACGATCGTCAAGGACGAGGGTGACGGTGGCACCAGGGCCGCTGAGTTCCTCGCCGCACAGAAGCTGATCTGAGGGGTCTTGTCCGATGGCTGAGGTTCTAGTTCTCGTCGAGCATGCAGACGGCGAGCCGAAAAAAGTCACCGCCGAGCTGCTGACGCTCGCCCGGTCGCTGGGTGAGGCGTCCGCGGTCTTCCTCGGCGCGCCCGGAACGTACGCGAAAGCCAAGGACTTCCTGGCTCAGTACGGCGCGTCCACGGTCTACGTCGTCGAGTCCGAGGACGTCACCGACTACGTGGTGGCCCCGGTGGCTGAGGTCCTGGCCAAGCTGGTGACCGACAGGTCTCCGGTAGCGGTCCTGACCGCGGCCACCCCGGATGCCAGGGAAGCCGCCGCGCGCACGGCGGCCAAGACCGGGTCGGGCCTGATCTGGGACGCGGTCGGCCTCACGCCGGACCTGGCCGCTACCCAAGGCATCTTCGGTGGTTCCACGATCGTCACCTCGAAGGTCACCAAGGGGACGCCGGTCTTCGCGGTGCGGCCGAACACGACCCCACCGGTGGCTGCCCCGGGTACGCCGACCGAGGAGAAGGTCGACATCACGATCTCGGACTCCGCCAGGTCGGCGAAGATCCTTGACCGGGTTGTTGAGGCCAAGTCGGGTCGCCCCGACCTCACCGAGGCGCAGATCGTCGTCTCCGGCGGCCGCGGTCTGGGCGCCGCCGAGCACTTCGCCCTCGTCGAGAAGTTGGCGGACACGCTCGGCGCCGCGGTGGGGGCGTCCCGTGCGGCGACTGACGCCGGCTGGTATCCCCACCAGAACCAGGTCGGGCAGACCGGAAAGACGGTGTCGCCGCAGCTCTACATCGCGGTCGGCATCTCCGGGGCGATCCAGCACCGGGCCGGAATGCAGACGTCCAAGATGATCGTCGCGATCAACAAGGATCCGGAAGCGCCGATCTTCGAATTCGCCGACTACGGCATCGTGGGTGACCTTTTCAACGTCGTCCCACAGCTCACCGACGCGATCGAGAAGCACAAGGAGTAAACGCGTACCCCCCTGGGTAGGTGGCAGCGGTCGCCATAGCGACCGTTGCCACCTACTGTTCGGACGAATGTCGTCCAGCGGTAGGTGGCTTTCGTTGCCATAGCGACCGCTTCCACCGACCGCTAGCCGGTGAAGCCGGCGTCCACCGGCACGACAGCCCCGGTCAGTGCTCCGGCGGCGGGCGAGCACAGCCATGCGACCGCCTCCGCCACCTCGGCCGGGTCGAGGATGCGTCGTTGGAAGGAATGCCGGGCGAACTCGTCGACCCCGTCCAGGTCGTAGACCCGGGCCGTTTCGGCGAGCATCGTCGTGTCCATCGATCCCGGGCACACGACGTTGGCGGTCACCGCCGTGCCGGCCAGGTCCGCGGCCAGACTGCGGACCAGCCCGACGACGCCGTGCTTGGCCGCGCAGTACGCCGCGAGGCGTGCCAGCGGGCGGGTCCCGGCGGCCGAGGAAATCGCCACGAACCGGCCGGCCGGTGCCGCCAGCAGCGCCGGGACGGCCGCGCGGACCAGGTGGAACACACCGTCGAGATCGACGGCCTGCAGCATCCGCCAGGTCTGGTCGTCGGTCTCCCAGACCGGTGGCCCACCCGCAATCACCCCGGCGACCGCGATCGCTGCGTCGAGGCGTCCGAACCGGTCGAGGGCCGTCGCAACCGCGGCGTCGAGGTCGGTCTGGACCCGGACGTCGGCCCGCA
>NZ_CAUVXO010000006.1:10981-14424 GCF_963555865.1 Protofrankia sp. Cr1 | reverse complement strand
GGCTTTCATCCCAGCGCGCGACGGCCGTGACCAGGTCGTCCACATAGGCGCGCAGTAGAAGCGCACCTTCGCCCGGCGACGCTCCGGTCGGGTCACCCAGCACACCCGAGGGGCTCAGCGACCCGACCCCACGGCGGATCAGCTCGGCGAGCGGCGGCGACGGTCCGGCGACGGCCCGGTCGAGACGTACCAGGTCGGGCGCCAGGTGCAGCATGAGGGACGTCTCGATCCGTCCCGCGTGCAGGTCCGTGTCGCCGGCCGGTATCCCGAGATCGGTGGCACGAGCCGACCGCGGTGCCCAGGCGAGCACCTGGCGTCCCTCCGAGCGCAGCAGCGTGACCGCTTTCCGTAGGGCCGGTGCGTTGCCGCCGTGCCCGTTCACGAACACCACGCCAGACGCCGTGATGTCGGCGGAGCGGGCGATTTCAACGGCGGCCAGCGCGAGGACGTGGTTGCCCAGCGACAGCGTCCCGGGGAAGTCCGCGTGTTCGCCGCTCGCGCCGTAGGCCAGGGCCGGGGCTGCGAGGACACCGGGCAGCCGCGAGGCCAACCCGTCCGCGAGCGCCCGCGCGATCCGGGTGTCGGTGTCGAGCGGCAGGTGCGGTCCGTGCTGTTCGGTGCTTCCCAGCGGCACGGCGACCAGCGGTGACTGGTCGCGAAGCTCTGGCCAGCAGCGTTCACCGAGCCTGTTCATCGGGACCGGGAGCAGGAGCAGGAGCAGGAGCAGGAGCAGGTAGATAACCCCAGGCGCGCAGGGCGGCGAGGACGCGGTCGGCGGCCTGCGGCGGGTCGAGGCGGACGACGGCCCGATCGGTGCCGCGGGTGTCCCCGCCGCCGGTCAGCTGCCAGACGCGTTCGCGCGCCGGCAGGGTCGCAGCCGGCGGGAGCAGGACTTTCGGACGGGGACGCAGCGGCACTCTGGTCGCAGGCAGTGATACCGGGAGGGCGATCCGCACCACGTCGATCGGTGCACGCCGGGCCGCGACCACCGCACGCAGCCCGGCGCGACGCAGCGGTGCCGTCCCCGGGTCGACCGAGAGCACCGCCGGCGCCCGCACCCGCAGCCGTTCCCGCCGTCCACCGTCAATGCGTCGTTCGGCCTCGACGACCCCGGGCGCGGTCGGGGCGAGGGACACCAGGCCGAGCGCCTGCGCCACGCCACCGATGCCGTGCCCGCGACCGCGCCCCCGACTGAGGCCGGCGGCAACCAGCGCCGGTACCGCACCCGAGCCGCGGCGTGGGGACCAGCTTCCGGCGACCACGATGTCCGTGCGGGCCGCCTGCGCATGATTGGGGTCACCATGATCGGGGTCCCGACGCAGGGCCGCGATCACACCCGCGGCGACCATCCGCGGGTCGGCGTCGGCGTCGGCGTCCACCCGGATTGCCCTTGCGGCGCCGGCGGCGAGCACCGCCCGCAGAGTGGCGTCGGCGGCGGGCGGCCCGACGGTGAGCACCGCCACCGGCACGGACCAGGCGTCACCAAGACGCAGTGCCCACTCGCAGGCCGCCTGGTCGGCGGCGGACAGGCCGGACAGTCGCTCGTCGATGTGGACCTCGCCGGTCAGCGGGTCCACCTCGACCGCCAGCGGCGAGTGAGCCACCAGCACTGTCACCTGAAGGCCGAGGATGTCGCCGGTTTCAGCCATGGCGGAAGACGACACCGTGGCCTCCCTCCGGATAGCTCCAGGCGATCGCGCCCTGTTCGCCGCAGACCATGTAGCAGGTGCCGCATTCGAAGCACTGCTCGTAGTTGAACAGGATCCCGCCGTCGGATTTCGGCACGAACAGGTCTGCCGGGCAGGCGGTGACACATGCCTTGGTGGTGCACGTCTCGCACACGGTGGAGTCGACGGTGATGTGCGCCTGCTCCGCCACGTCGAAGCGCACCGTGTCCATGCGGTCGGTGAACGACAGCGTGTCCGCGGATGACGGGCGGGCCGGCCAGGGTAGGAAGCGTCGGGTACTCATGGCGGCGTCCCCTTTGACGATCATTGATTAGCCGAAGGTGCGCAGTGCGGCGGTACCATCCCGGACGAGGTCACGTAGTGTTACGCCGCTGCCGCGCATCCGGGCGCGCGCGATCGCCACGAGACCCCGTTTCGGACGCGGGTTCGTCACGGTGAACATGTCCTCGACGATTCCGCAGATCAGGTCCGGGTACCGCTGTTGCGTCCGCTCACCGAGCACGAGCGCCGGTGCGCGGCGCAGCTTCTTGTGGTCTGCCAGCACGAACGACGATTCAAGACGCCGTCGGTAGCCGGCGAGCCCGCGTGCGGACGTGTCACCCGCATCCAGCGCCTCGACCGCGGTCTGGCCGGCGGCGGCACCGGAGGCGATCGCGAAGTTGACGCCCTCCAGCCAGATCCCCGCGGCCAGGCACATCGCGGCCGCGTCCCCGGTGACCAGCATGCCGTCGCCGACCAGCGCCGGCATGGCGTCGTAGCCGCCCTCGGGGATGAGGTGCGCGCCGTACTCGACCAGTTCGCCGCCCTCGACCAGCGGATGGATCGCCGGGTGGGCCTTGAGCTCGGCGATGATCTCCTCGGGACGCCGGCGGGAGGCGGCGAGGTCCGGCAGGGACAGCACAACCCCGACCGAGATCGTGTCAAGGTTGGTGTAGACGAACCCGCCGCCGGCGATGCCGCCGGTACCGCCGAGGATCTCGATGTCGACGCCCTCGCGGTCACGGACCCCGAACCGGGCGTCGATCTCGCCCCGGGGCAGGGAGAGGACCTCCTTCGCACCTAACGTGAAGTGACGGGCGCCGGCGTTCGGGTACAGGCCAGCCTCCTTCGCCAGGAACGAGTTGACCCCGTCCGCGGCGATCACCACCGGCGCGCTCAGGTCGCCGTCGGGACGGTCGGTGCGCACACCGGTGATCCGTCCGGTGACCGGGTCGCGCAGCAGCCCGGTGGCCACGGTGGAGGTGACGAGCGTGGCACCGTCCTTTTCGGCCAACCCCGCGAACCACGCGTCGAAGTCGGGCCGCAGTGTGGTGGCGCCGTTGTACGGCGGCCGGCCCCACTTCTGGTTGCGGTAGTCGATCGACAGCGCCTGCTCACCGGTGAGGATCATCGTCTGCCGGCGGGTGACCCACCGCTGGATCGGTGCCTGCTCGGCCCAGCCCGGCACCAGGTCGTCGAGGACCCGGCCGTAGACGACCCCGCCGAAGAGGTTCTTCGAGCCCGGGAACGGTCCGCGTTCCAGCAGTAGCACCGATTTTCCCGCTCGCGCCGCGACCAGTGCGGCCGCCGAGCCGGCCGGCCCCGCACCGACGACGATCACGTCTGCGTCATGTCCGGCGTCGGCACGGGCATCCGATGGCGCTGGCATCGGCGGGGACAGCGGGTTGGTGGCCGGACGCTTCGGGGGCGAGGCCAGGTGCCCATCCGGATAGAGATCATCCGAGGGTGGTGAGCCGCTCACGGAAGGATCACCGC
>NZ_CAUVXO010000006.1:3957-10507 GCF_963555865.1 Protofrankia sp. Cr1 | reverse complement strand
ACCCCGGCCGGCCCGGCCAACTGTCGGCGCAGCTCGGCGACGACCGCGGGGGCGTCCGCGACGATCGCGAGGTCGGCCATGGCCATCATCGGCGCGCTCCCATCGAGGTTGACCGAGATCACGTGATCGGGGCTACCCAGGCCGCTGGTGTGCTGGACGGCCCCGCTGACCCCGAAGGCCAGATACAGCCGGGGCGCCACGATCGCCCCGGTGGTGCCGATCTGGCGTTCGAACGGGATCCAGTCGAGGTCGGCCACCACCCGGGTGCCGCCGAGCGACGCGCCGATCGCCGCCGCCACATCGGCGAGCAGTGCGAAGGCGTCCGCGCTGCCCATCCCGTGTCCGCCACCGACGATGCGCGACGCTTCGGTCAGCGCGATCGTCGCAGGGTCCGCCGGTAACACCGCCAGTACCTCGGCGTCGACTACCTCGGCGTCGCCGGCCACGGCGGGATCAGGGACCGCCGGGGTGAACGTGCGGATCCGCGGGGCGAGCTGGCATGGCGCGACACCGCGGACGCCCGGGATGAGCGTGACCACCACCGGGCCGCGCACCGGTGAGTGCTCGGCGAGCCGGCCGTCGTAGCGTGCGGCCACGATCTCGTGGGCGCGTACGGCGATGGCGTTCGCGACCAGCCCCCGGCCCAGCGTTGCGGCCAGGCGCGGAGCGAAGTCCCGGCCGTCCGGGGAAGCGGGCATGATGATCACGTCGGCGTCGATCGTGCCGCCGTCGAGTTCGGCGGCCAGCACCGCGGACCAGGCTGCCGGCGCGAACTCGCCGGCCTCCCACAGCGTGACGTCGGCCGCGCTGGTCAGATCGGTCGCGGCGGCGGCCACGCCGTCGCCGACGAGCAGGACCCGCCCGCCCGCCTCCGCGGTCACCTCGTCCGCGCCCGCCGGCAGCACGCCACGGCGCACCACGACCAGCCCGAGTGAGGATCTCGGCGGTGCGTCGGTTGCTACGACGGGTGGTGATCCCGACATCTACAGGCTCCTCCCGATCCGGTCGCCGTCGATCACGGCCGCATGTGCCCGCCGTGGTGCCACACAGTCTCCAACCCGGTGGACGGCGACCTCACCGGCGTCGCGCAGGGTGAGGTACAGGTCGTCCTCGGGTTCCTCGGGGACCGCCAGGACAACATGGTCGAACGGACGTGCGGTGGTCGTCCCGGTCGGGTGGAACAGCACCTGCAGGCCGGCGTCGTCCAGGCCCAGCACCACGCTGTCCGGTATCTGGGCGATGCCCTTGCGCGCAGCCCGGATGTTCCAGCCCTCGCTGTCCAACGTCACCCCGAGACCCTGGCCGACCTGCATGTCCGGGGAGAGCACCGTAACCTCGCAGCCGCGGTCGGCGAGCAGCTCGGCAACGGACGGGGCGTGGTGGAAGCCGATCTCGTCGACGATCACGACCCGCCCGGTCGGGGACGCCGAACCGTCGAGGACCGACCGCACTGTACATATCCGGGGGTCGTCCGGGCCGGCCCACCACGGCCGCGCCGGCCGGCTCCCAGTGGCCACGACGACCACGTCTGGATGATGGTCGCGGACGTAGCCGACGTCCACCCGCACTCCGGTCTTGATCGCCACGCCGAGCGTGCGCAACTCGGCCAGCTGGTTGCGGACGAGGTCGCCGAATTCGGCCCGGCCCGGGACGGTTGCGGCCAGGCGCACCTGCCCACCCGCCTCGTCGGCCGCCTCCACCAGGGTGACGCGGTGGCCGGCGCGATGGGCGCTGATCGCCGCCTGCATCCCGCCCGGCCCGGCACCCACCACCAGCACGTCCCTGGGCCGCACCGGCATCGGGAGGATCAGTGTGCCGGCCGGGTCGCGGCCGTCCGGACCGGGTTCGATACTGCCCTGGGCGGCCCGGACAGCCTCCCGGCCGGTCAGCGGGTTCTCGATGCAGCCGAGCCAGCGGTTCAGGCCCATCCGTCCGACGCATTCCTGGTTGCACGACAGGCACAGTCGGATGTTCTCGGTCGCCCCGGCGCGGGCTTGGCGGGCGAAGTTCGCGTCCGCGATCTGCCCGCGCACGATTCCGACGAGGTCGCAGTGCCCGTCAGCCAGTGCCCGCTCGGCCTGCAGCGGGTCCTTGAACCGGCCGACACCGACGACCGGAAGGTCCACGGCACCCCGGATCGCCGACGGGATGAACAGCGCATAGCCCGGTGGGACCGCCATCGACGCCTCGATCATGTAGAGGGTCGACGTGGCGGTGCCGATCGAGGTGTTGATGTAGTCGACGGCGCCGGTCGCCTCGACGATGCGCGCCACCGCGACGCACTCGTCGAGGGTGATGCCACCCTCGATCAACTCGTCGCCGCACAGCCGCACCCCGAGCGCGAGCTCCGGGCCGATCGCGGCCCGCACCGCCCGCACGATCTCCACGAGCAGCCGGGCCCGGTTGGCGAGGTCGCCCCCGTAACCGTCGGTGCGCTGGTTGGTCGCCGGTGACAGGAACCCCCGCACGATCGAGGAGTGCGAGCACTGCAGTTCGATCCCGTCGAAGCCGCCTTCTGCGCAGTGCGCGGCGGTTTTCGCGTAGCCGGCGACGATCTCGTCGATCTCCGCCTGGCTCACCGCCTTGGGAACCTCGCGGAACAGCGGATCCGCCACGGGCGAGGGCGCCCATACCGGCAGCCGGGAGAACATCCCGGACGCCTGTCCGCCGTTGTGGTTGATCTGCGCGAAGATCGGGACGCCGTGCCGGTGGACGGCCTCGGTGATGCGCCGGTAGCCGGGTATCGCGTGGCGGGAGAAGCCGTGGATCAGTTTCTCGTACGGCCAGTCGGTCGGATGCACCGAGTGCTCCTCGGTGATGATCAGACCGGTGCCGCCGGCCGCCCGGGTCGCGTAGTAGGCGGCGTGCTGCTCGGTGGGCAGCCCGTCGGCGGCGTAGTTGGTCAGGTGCGCCGAGAACACGATCCGGTTCGCGACCGTGATCGGGCCCAACCGCAGCGGGCTGAACAGATGCCGATACCGGCTCATCGACCGACCCCTCGGTTTCCCCGCGCCGGCTTCGCCCGGCCCGCCTCCGCCGCCGGCCGGGATATCCCGTCACCCACGGCGAGGGCGGCCCGGCGTCCCTCCAGCACGGCCTCATAGACGGTCCGGGGAGCGATCGCGTCCCCGACCACCGCCCCGGGCGCCGCCTCGATCTCGTCGGGCCCGAGCACGGGCAGCTCAGCGGTGTTGGTCACCAGCGCCGCACAGGCGATCTCCACCGTGGCGTCGGCGAACACGTCGTCCCCGTAGAGGATGGCGCCGTCCAGCCGGGTCAGCCGGGTCCGTTTCACCAGCTTCACCCCGGCCTGGTGCAGCCGGACGTTTGCCGGCGCCAGATCGCCGGTGCGGGACAGCTGCGTGCCCACCACCAGATCCGGCGAGACGAGCGTGACGTCCCGGCCGGCCGCGGCGAGCCGCTCGGCGACCGCGATCCCGGTCGAGTTACCCAACGGATCCCACACCACCACCGGACCGTCGGCCGGCAACAGATCGATCCCGGCCACCGCCGCGGTCAGCAACGCCCGCGCGCTCAGCACAACCGCGGTCGCACCCGGACCGCCCGGACCGTCCTCGGCCAGGGACACCTCGGGAGCGGGTTCAGGCGTCGGCGCGCTGACCGGGATGGGCTGCTCGCCGTCCCGGCCACCGACCGCGACGATCACCGCGGTGCCGGCTGCCGCTGTGCTCCCTTCGATGCCTGCCGCTGTGCCGGCATCGAGGCCGGCTTCGATGCCGGTGCGGATGGTCACCCCGAGCCGGGCGCACTCCGCCGCCAACCAGTCGGTGAGGTGGGTGAACCGGGACCGCCCCGCGCCCGCGGACGCCGCCACCAGCGCTCCGCCCAGGCGGGGTCCGCGTTCCAGCAGCGTGACGTGATGCCCGCGCAGCACCGCGACCCGCGCGGCCTCCAACCCGGCCGGCCCACCGCCGATCACCGTCACCGCAACGGGTACCCGCACCTGGCCGGCCACCGGTGAGTCGGTCGTCTCATGGCCGGACGACGGTTCACCCACACAGGACACCAGCGGATTGCGGTTGTCGCGTACCTGGCACACCTGGTTGCACAGGATGCACGGACGCGGGGCCCGGCCGGCCCGCACGGTTGCCACCAGCTCCGGGTCGGCGATCTGCGCCCGGGTCATCTCGACCGCGTCGGCGACGCCGTCCGCGAGCGCCGCCTGCGCCATGTCGACGTCCACCACGCTGCCCTGCAGGATGACCGGGACGGCGCGGATGCCGCCACCATCCGGGCCCTGCGTGCTGTCCGTGCCGTTCGTGTCGTTCGTGCCGTTCAGCGCTGCCCGGATGGTGGCGGTGAGCTCGCGGTTGAAGCCGGGCTCCACATGCATGTCCGGCCGGGTCGCGGCCACCGTGAAGATCGACCCGCGGACCACCACCAGGTAGTCGTACAGCCCTGCCAGCGCGCGGGCGATCTCGACCGCCGCCGCCGGGGTGACACCGGCCCACGGAGCCAGCTCGTCGCAGGACAGCCGCAGCCCGACGATCGCGTCCCCGGCCGCGGCGCGGGTGGCGGTCAGCACCTCCCGCGCGAACCGCAGCCGGTCCGTGCCGTAGCCGTCGCCGCGGGTGTTCGTCAGGCCCGACAGGAACTGGCGCACCAGGCTGTACTGGCCGGCGTTCACCTCCACACCGTCACAGCCGGCGGCGATCGCCGTACGGGTGGCCTCGGCGAAACCGCGCACGACAGCGTCGATGTCGCCTGGTTCCATCGACTTGGGAACCTCGCGGGTGTTCACCTCCGGTACCTGCGATGGTGCCCACAGCTCCCGCTGGGAGTACGCCGAGCTGCCCTGCCCACCCGCATGCCCGAGCGCCGCCACCAGCACGGTGCCGTACGGGTGCACCGCGTCCGCGATCGCCCGCCAACCCGCACCGCAGTCGGCGGCGAGGGGAGCCCGTTCGTACGGCCAGTCCGACGGATGGACCGACGCCTCCTCCGTCACGATCACGCCGACGCCCCCGGCCGCCCGCCGGGCGTAGTAGGCCACCGATCGCGACGAGAACGCCCGGCCATGGCACAGGTTGGTCTCGTGCGGCCCGAACAGCACCCGGCTCGGCGCGTTCCGGCCACCCAACGTGAATGGATCTGTGAGCAGCATTGTCGACCTCAGACGTCCTCAGTTTTCGTCAGGCTTCGTTGGCATGCGTGCCGTCCTCGGCCGAGAACCGCGCCGGGCGCTTCTCCTGCCGCGCGAGGATCGCCTCGGCAAGATCTGGCCAGTCGAACGACGCATCCATCAGTTCCACCGATGCCGCGAGCGCCTCGGCACGGGACCGCTCGGCATCGGCGTAGACCTGCCGTTTGATAACGGTAAGCGAGCGAGGAGAACAGTTCGCGGCCAGGTCGCGGGCGTAGTCGAAGGCAGCCCCGAGTTCCGTTCCCGCCGGGACGACCCGTTGCACCAGGCCGATGCGGTGCGCTTCGTCGGCATCTATCGTGCGGCCTGACAGCAGCAGGTCCATGGCGTTCGGCAGGCCCACCAGCCGTTGCAGCAGCCAGGATGCGTTGTACTCGGCGACCAGTCCCAGTCGGGCGAAGGCCGTGGTGAAGATCGCGTCCTTGCTGGCGAAGCGGATGTCCGCGCCCAGCAGCAGGCCGAACCCGATGCCCGCGACCGCACCGTTGACGGCCGCCACCACTGGTTTGGGCGTGCACACGGCGGCGTCCGCGGTAGCGGCCGAGCCCGGCAGGAACTCGCGCAGGGTTTCCGCACCCTGTGCGAGCAGCCCGAGATCCGCACCCGAGCAGAAGCCCTTACCCGCGCCGGTCAGCACGATGGCGCGTACCCGCGGGTCGTCGTCCGCCGCGCGCATCAGCTCGACGTAGCGATCCACCATCGGCGGCGTGAGCGCGTTGCGCTTGTCCGGTCGATTCAGCGTGATGGTGGCAACGCCTTCGGTCACCTCGTAGCGCACGGTGTCGACCCGGTCGTCTCCGAGCACTTCGGTCATACCGGACTCCCTCGGGTTCGGATCGGATCGCGTCGGTGTTCGTGCGGCATCCAGCAGACCAGATGTCGGGCCCACGTGCATACCACGGGCAGCGGGCGATCATTGGCAGGTGATCGTGCGCTTGGCGCATGGTCCACCCGAGAGCGCCCAGACCCCTCGGCCGGTCCCTGGCACGGCGTCGAGGTAGATCGTCGTTTACCCGGTTCCCCTTTTTCGATCATTCGATCGTGGGTGTTGTCGGGCTGAACATCCGGCGAGACGTTGGCAATCATCAATTGTTCTTGTGTTGGAATTGTTGTCTTGCGCACATCGGATGGCGGCTCGTATGGGTGATGTGCCCACCACGGGGATGCGTCCGGGGGTGCCCGGCCCGGCGAGGTTGTGACCTGCGGGTTTCGGTCTCTGTGCGGATGGCGGCCAGGCGGGCGGCCCGCTTGTCGTGGATCAAAACATGATGATCGCTTGAAATAATTATCTACCGGAGAACAATACTACGGCTGATGCGGTGCGTGGGCGGCTGTCTGCTGGCAGCGACCGGCCGAGCCTGGCCCTGACTCCGGATACCGACTGGT
>NZ_CAUVXO010000006.1:0-3613 GCF_963555865.1 Protofrankia sp. Cr1 | reverse complement strand
TGGACGCACCCGACCGGCAGTACCCGGTCACGATCGACCCGGCCGCGACGCTGCCGGACAACCTCGATGACTATGTGGACTCGGCGCATCCGACGATGAACTACGACACCAGTGCGTAGCTGGCGGTGGGGAACTATCTGGGGGTGACCACGACCCGGTCGTTCCTGCGGTTCGACGATTCGGTGATCAAGAACAAGCATGTGCAGTCGGCGTCGTTGAACCTGTGGCAGGTGGGGTCGGCGACGTGTACGGCGCAGCCGATGGTGGTGCAGGGCGCGTCGGGGATGGGTGCGGGCACGACGTGGAATTCCCAGCCGACCGCGGACGGGATCAACTGGTCGAATACCAGTTTCAACTCGGGTGGGTCGTGTGGGGGTGACGGCGGGCGGAATCTGGATATCACCGGGTTGGCGCAGGCCTGGTCGTCCAACGGCTATGCGTCGCCGGAGGCGCTGACGCTGCGGGCGGGCAACGAGTCCGACGTTGGGTGCGGGGAACCGGGCGCAGGCGCTGGCCCCGACGGCGGACACCGATCCGACGGTGACGGCGTTGACCGCGTCGGCGGCCCGCGCCCAGCAGCTCGACAACCAGAGTGTGTACGCCGCGGACGGCGTCGAGGTCGTCGACACCTACGGGCCGACGCATCAGGTGCTCCTCGACGACGGCTCCACCGCCTCGGCGCGGGCGCATGTGCACACCGACTATGACCAGGGCGCGCCGTCGGCGCCGACGCCGTTCCGGTTGGCGACCACGGTCACGGCCAGTGCCCGGGTCGGTGGGATCAGCACGGGCACGGATCGGGACAGCCGGATCACGGTCAACGGCTATGAGGCCAAGGCCGGCGCGGACCCGAACACCTCCGGGTGGATCCAGCGCAGACCCACCACGGTCACGGTGCAGATGGGGTCGGGGAACCCGACGGTCGCGCGGACCAGCTACTACAACACGGCCGGGCAGGTCGTGGAGTCGCGGATGCCGAAGGCGAACAGCACCGGTACGGATGCGTTCACCACGGTGACCGCCTACTACACGGCGACTGGCAGCGGTGGCTGTGTGAACGCGGCGTGGACGGGGTTGCCGTGTACCAGTGGGCCGGCGGCGCAGCCGTCGTCGGGCAATCCGCTGCCGACGGTGAAGTACACCTACAACGACCTCGGCCAGGTGCTGACCGCGGTCGAGACGGTCAACTCGACGACCCGCACGGCCACGACCGTCTATGACGCGGTCGGGCGGAAGACCTCCGCGGCGATCGTCGCGTCCCCGGCGGCGGACGGCGGTGCCACCCTACCGACGGTCACCTTCGCGTACAGCACGACGACGGGTTTGCCGATCAGTACCGGGGACGGCAGCACGACGCTGAGCATGAGCTACGACAGTCTGGGCCGGGTGACGTCGCAGACCGACGCGGACGGCAACACGTCAACGGTCGGTTATGACATCGATGGGCAGGTCACCTCCCGCGCGGACGGGAAGGGTACGGCGACCTACACCTACGACTCGGCCAGTGAGCATCGGGGGTTGGTGACCGCGCTGAACGTGGGTGCCGGGTCTGCGCCGTCGACGTTCGCCGGCTCCTATGACGCGGACGGCAAACTGACCAGTCAGACGTATCCGAACGGGGTGGTGGCCACCACCCGCTATGACAACGGCGGCAACCCGACGGCGTTGACCTATGCCAAGTTGGGCACCACGTGGTTGGCGTTCAACCAGAAGCGGTCGGTGTTCGATCAGGTACGGGCGGACGCCGGCCCGGCGAACAGCACCGGCCTTACCTATGATCCGGCCGGCCGGCTGACCCAGGTGGCCGATACCCGGGCCTACGGCGGCCCGGTGATCTGTTCCACTCGGCAGTACGGCTACGACATCGAGTCCAACCGGACGAGTCTGGTTAACCATCCCGACGCCGGGGGGAACCCGACGAGTGGGAACTGCTCGTCGACGACGACCGTCGACTTCACGTTGAACTCCGGCTACGATCAGGCCGACCGGCTCACCAACACCGGCTACGCCTATGACCTGTTCGGGCGGACCACCGGGCTGACGGTCGCCGGTGGGGCGGCGGCGAGCGTCGGCTATTACGTCAACGACATGGTCGCCTCCCAGACCCAGGGGTCGACCAGCCGCAGCTATGCGTTGGACACGGCGCGGCGGATCCGGTCGTGGACGCAAGCCTCGACGACGTCGACGAATCATTACGCCGATGGTGGGGACAGTCCGGTGTGGATCGGGGTGTCCGACGGCACCTGGACCCGGAACATTCCGGGGATCGGCGGGGATCTGGCCGCGATCCAGTCCAACACCGGTGCGGTGACGATTCAGCTGGTCAACCTGCACGGCGATGTGGTGGCGACCGCCGATGACACGACCACGGTGAGTTCGATCGCCAGTTTCGCGGACAGCACCGAGTTCGGTGTTCCGGTCTTCGCCTCGACCGCGTTTCCCCGGTACGACTGGCTTGGGGGTAAGGAGCGTTCCGCCGACACCCTCGGCGGCCTGGTCCTCATGGGTGTCCGGTTGTACAACCCGCTGACCGGCCGGTTCCTCCAGGTTGACCCGCTCCCCGGCGGGAACGCCAACCCCTACGATTACTGCTCCGGTGATCCGATCAACTGTACCGACCTCGACGGCCGGTGGGGCTTCCACTGGCGGTCGGTGCTCACGTTTACAGTTATCGCGGCCGGTGTGATCGGTGCTGTTGCGTGCGGGGTGTCGGTTGTATGTGGTGTCGCGGTGGGTATAGCGGCCGGCGCCGCAGCCTATGCGGCGGAGAACGCGGGAACCAGCGACTGGAGCTGGTCGGGGTTTGCTCTCTCAGCGGCAGTCGGCGGCTTGTCGGGTGGGATCGTAGGTCGGACAGGCTCGGTAGTAGGCACTACCCCTGCACTCGCGCCCAGCTGGCTTGGAGCAGCAGTGTTTCGCTCACGAGGTGTTGGCGCAAAGAGTAGACTATTTGGTGATGTTTATTCGGGTGCGCGTAAGTCGGGATGGCTAAACGGGGGTAGGAAGTATGGGCTAGGTTGGAGTGGTAAAAGCTTGAAGCCGTACGGAATTAGGGGGCAAGAACAGTATTTCGAGCGAAGTTTCACGGGTGGCATATCGACCTTCTTCATGGTCCGCGGCGGTAGGTAATGGATAGCATTGAGCGTGAGCTGAGAGAGGGTTTCGGTGATGTTGCACGAAGCATCTCCACGCATCCAGTGCAGTTTGATCCGCGCCTTATCGATATCTGGATCGATTTGGACGATGGGCTAGATATAATCATCTCGCCTTCGGAAAGCGGAGAGTCTGCCCGGATCAATATTGGTTTCTACGTTTTTGAGCCGGTTTCTCGTGCAATTATTGTACAACTTATCCGTCAACTCGCGACGCGCCAGGCAAGTGTCTCATTGTGCCGTGGAATATTCTTTCGATATGTTCGACTGGTTGTGAAAGTCGGCTCTCAGGAATGGATATCTCGGAGGCGATACCGCGGTGAGTTAGAAAGTTGGGAAAAAGATCTTAAGGGGAAGTGAACCGCTCCGGGCGGCGTAGGTACTCTGGCCTTCGGCGCCGCTGGCGATGATTAGCGGTGGGGGTTCGAGCGGGATCGGGCCGTGGCTACAGGCTCTTCCCC
>NZ_CAUVXO010000005.1:31397-47666 GCF_963555865.1 Protofrankia sp. Cr1 | reverse complement strand
CACGTCCAGGTGGTCCTCGTCCCGCCGGAGCCGGGGGCCCTCGTCCCGCCGGCGCCGGGGGTCCTCGTCCCGCCGGGACGGGCGGTCCACGCCCCGGTGGCAGCGGCGGTGGCCGGCCGTCGCCGGGCCAGATGCCGCCCCGACCAGGTGGTACCGGTGGCCGGCCGTCGCCGGGCCAGATGCCGCCCCGACCAGGTGGTACCGGTGGGCCTCGACCCAATCCGAGCATGTTCCCCTCGCGTCCCGCAGGTCCCGGTGGTCCCCGCCCAGGTGGTGGCGGTGCCGGTGCCGGTGGCGGGCGACCGGCTCCCGGTGGCGGTGCCGGCCGTCCGGGCGGCGGTAGTGGTGGTGGCGGCGGTGGCCGTCCCGGTGGCGGTGGGTTCGCCGGCCGCGGTGCACCCGGTCGTCCGGGCGGCGGTGCCGGCGCGGGTACGGGCGCGCCGGGTCGTCCCGGTGGCGGTGGCGCTCCCGGTGCCGGCGGTCCCGGCGGTCGCCCGACCTCGGGCGGCAGGGGCCGCGGCGGCACGACCGCCGGCGCCTTCGGTCCCGGCGGTCGAGGCCGCCCGGGGCGCCAGCGCAAGTCCAAGCGCGCGAAGCGGCAGGAGTGGGAGAGCGGGCTGGAAGCCCCCCGCATGGGGGCGATGGTTCCGCGTGGGAACGGGCAGGCCATTCGGCTGCCTCGGGGCGCATCCCTCGCCGATTTCGCCGACAAGATCGACGCTAACCAGGGCGCGCTCGTCCAGGTCGTGTTCACCCAGCTCGGCGAGATGGTGACCGCGACGCAGTCGTGCACGGACGAGACCCTGCAGTTGCTCGGGGTCACTCTCGGGTATGAGGTGCAGATCGTCAGTCCCGAGGACGAGGACAAGGAGCTGTTGGAAAGCTTCGACCTCTCCTTCGGTGGCGCATACGGCGACCAGGTCGAACTGTCCGCGCGTCCGCCGGTTGTCACCGTCATGGGCCATGTTGACCATGGCAAGACGAAGTTGCTCGACGCGATCCGGTCGACGGATGTGGTCGCCGGTGAAGCCGGCGGCATCACCCAGCACATCGGGGCCTACCAGGTCCGGGCGAAGGTCGACGGGGATGAGCGAAAGATCACCTTTATCGACACCCCGGGTCACGAGGCGTTCACCGCCATGCGTGCCCGCGGTGCGCAGGTGACCGACATCGTCGTGCTGGTCGTCGCCGCGGATGACGGCGTCAAGCCGCAGACGATCGAGGCGCTCAATCATGCCCAGGCGGCCAACGTCCCGATCGTCGTCGCCGTCAACAAGATTGACAAGGAAGGCGCCGACCCCCTGAAGGTGCGCGGTCAGCTCACCGAATACGGTCTGGTCGCCGAGGAATACGGCGGCGACGCCATGTTCGTCGACGTGTCCGCCCGTAACCGCACCAACATCGACGGTCTGCTGGAGGCGGTCATCCTCACCGCCGACGCCGCACTGGATCTGCGTGCCCCGACCGGCACGCACGCCCAGGGTGTCGCGATCGAAGGCCGACTGGACCGGGGCCGCGGCCCGGTTGCCACCGTGCTCGTCCAGCGGGGAACCCTGCGGGTCGGTGACTCGGTGGTCGCCGGCGACGCCTTCGGGCGTGTGCGGGCGATGCTCGACGAACACGGTGACCCGGTGCACGAGGCCGGCCCGGCCCGGCCGGTGCAGGTTCTCGGGTTCACCAGCGTCCCCGACGCCGGTGACAACTTCCTGGTCGTGCCCGAAGACCGGGTTGCCCGCCAGATCGCCGAGCGTCGCCAGGCGCGTGAGCGCAACGCCGAACTTGCGATGAGCCGCGGTCGCCCGACTCTGGAGACGATCCTGGAGCGGATGAAGGAGGGCGAGAAGACCCAGCTCAACCTCATCCTCAAGGGTGACGTGTCCGGTTCGGTCGAGACGGTGGAGGACTCGCTGCTCAAGATCGACGTCGGCGACGAGGTCTCCTTGCGGATCATCGGTCGTGGTGTCGGTGCGATCACCGAGAATGACGTCAACCTGGCGAGCGCATCCGATGCGGTGATCCTCGGGTTCAACGTCCGTGCGGAGGGCAAGGCGCGCGAGCTGGCCGAACGCGAGCGCGTCGACGTCCGCTACTACTCGGTCATCTACCAGGCGATCGAGGACATCGAGAATGCTCTCAAGGGCATGCTCAAGCCGGTCTACGAGGAAGTCCAGCTCGGCACGGCCGAGGTCCGCGAGGTGTTCCGGGTTCCCCGGATCGGAAACGTCGCCGGTTCCCTGGTGCGTTCCGGGCTCATCCGCCGCAACACCAAGGCCCGGCTCATCCGGGACGGCGTGGTCGTGGCGGACAACCTCACGGTCGAGTCGCTCAAGCGGTTCAAGGACGACGCGACCGAGGTCCGCGAGGGTTATGAGTGCGGTATCGGGCTCGGCTCGTTCAACGACATCAAGGTTGATGACGTGATCGAGACCTTCGAACAGCGGGAGGTTCCTCGCTCCTGAGGACGCGGACCATGTGGACTGGGACGGGAGTTTTCGACCTTCTCCTTGGCGACGTTCGGTCGCTCAAGGAGAAGCGGTCGGTGGTTCGGCCGGTGGTGGCGGAGCTCCGCCGCAGGTATGCGGTAAGCGCGGCGGAGACCGGCCATCTCGATCTGCACCGGCGGACGCAGCTGGGCGTCGCCGTGGTCGCGGCGGATCGGGCCCATTGCGTCGAGGTCGTCCAGGCGTGTGAAGGTCTTCTTTCGCAACGCCCGGAGCTGGAACTGCTCTCGGCGCGAATGCGCTATCTCTCCGATGAGGACCTGGAGTCCGACGAGGGTATGGACGGACCGCGATCGGTGGCGCGGTCGTGATGACGGGAGGAAGCCATGGCTGACCCTGCTCGGGCGCGCCGGCTCGCGGTGCGCATCCGTGAGGTGGTCGCCGCTGCGTTGGAACGGCAGGTGAAGGACCCGCGCCTGGGGATGGTCACCGTGACCGACACGCGGGTCACCCCGGACCTGACCGAGGCCACCGTCTTCTACACGGTCTACGGCGATGACCTCGACCGGATGGAGTCGGCGCGCGCGCTGGAGTCGGCCAAGGGCCTGCTGCGTAGCCAGGTCGGCCGGCAGACCGGTGTCAAGGTCACTCCTACCCTGACCTTTGTCCACGACCGTCTGCCTGACGACGCCCGTCATCTCGAGGACCTGATTCTCACCGCGCGGGAGCGGGACGCGGGCCTCGCGGGCGTCCGGGACGGCGCCCGGCCGGCCGGGGAAGCCGACCCGTACCGTAAGCCGCGTGTCGAGGCCGACGAGTCAGACGAGGCCGACGCGTCCGACGCCGACGAGCGCGACGAGGAAATGATGGGGGACACGCTGCGATGACCGACGTGACAAGCCTCGCCGACCTGTCCCTGCTCCCGGTTCCCCACGCGGGCGAGGGGACGGGCCGGGCGGGGTCCACGTCCGGCGAGGGCGAGGCGGTCGGCGAGCAGCGGGACCGCGCGGTCGAGGCGATCCGCTCCGCGTCCCAGAGCGGGGAGAACATCCTGCTGGTCGCGCACGTCGACCCGGACGGCGACAGCCTGGGTTCGGCGATCGCGCTGGGGCTTGCGCTGCGTGCCCTCGGGGCCAGAGCGTCGGTGTCATTCGACAGCGACCCGTTCGTGGTACCGCGCTCCCTGACGTTTCTGCCCGGCCAGGATTTCCTTGTCCCGCCGTCCCTGGTCGCGGCGACACCAGACCTCGTGGTGACGCTGGATGCGGGCAGCCTGGCCAGACTCGGGGCGCTGGGCCGGGTCGCCGCCCGGGCACGGCGAATGGTTGTGATCGACCATCACGCCTCGAACACGCGGTTCGGGGACATCAACCTGATCGACCCGGACGCCGCCTCCACCAGCGTGATGGTCACCGGCGTCATAGACGCGCTCGGGGTTGAACTCGATCACGATATGGCTGTCGCGATCTACACAGGCCTGATCACCGATACCGGTTCGTTCCGATACAGCGTGACCACGCCGGATGTCCACCGGTTGGCCGCGCGGTTGTTGGGCACCGGGATCCGCCACGATCTGATCACTCGTACGGTGTGGGACACCCACCGTTTCGGCTACCTGCGGCTGCTGGGTGAGCTGCTCGGCCGAGCCCGCCTGGAACCCGAGCACGACCTGGTGTGGACGTGGTGTGCCTACGCGGACCTCACCGCCGCGGGTCTCACCCTCGATGAGATCGAGGGTGTGATCGATATCGTCCGGACCACGGCCGAAGCCGAGGTGGCGGTCGTCTGCAAGCAGGACGCCACGAACATCTGGAAGGTTTCGGTGCGTTCCAAGGGTGGCATTGACGTCGGTGCGGTCTGCACCGCGCTCGGGGGTGGTGGCCACCGCTTCGCCGCCGGCCTGAGTTCCACCGAAGCTCTGGAGCCGACCATGGCGACCCTGCGCGCCGCGCTGGTCCGGGCCCCCAGACTGCCGGGCTGATGGCTGGTGCGACCGCCGCGCTCGGCGTGGACGGGCTGGTCGTCGTGGACAAGCCGACGGGGCTCACCTCGCATGACGTGGTGGCCCGCGCTCGGCGGGTCCTGCACACGCGGCGGGTCGGGCACGCCGGCACGCTCGACCCGATGGCGACCGGTGTGCTGGTACTCGGGGTGGGCCGGGCGACCCGCCTCCTCGGTCATCTCGCGTTGACCGACAAGGTCTACACCGCGACCATCCGCCTCGGTGAGTCGACCACCACCGACGATGCACAGGGTGAGGTTGTCGCCGTGCGTGCGGTCGAGGTCGACGAGGCGCGGCTCGCCGTCGCCATGGCGGCTCTCACCGGCCCGATCGACCAGGTGCCGTCCGCGGTCAGCGCGGTCAAGGTGAACGGCGTCCGGGCCTACGCCCGGGTACGCGCGGGTGAGCAGGTCGTCCTTGCGGCGCGGCGGGTCACGGTGAGCCGGTTCGAGTTACTTGCCCGCACCGGCGTTGACCTTGATGTTGCCGTCGGCTGTTCCAGCGGCACCTACGTGCGTGCGCTGGCCCGGGACCTCGGCCGGGCGTTGGGCTGTGGCGCGCACCTGTGCGCCCTGCGCCGGGTGTCGGTGGGACCGTTCGATCTCACCGAGGCGCTCACCCTGGACGCGCTGGCGCAGGCCGGCGTCGGCGCACTGCGTCCGCTGCCCGACGCCGTCGCCACGCTGTTTCCCTGTCGGGAGGTGGATGCCGATGCCGCTCGTGCGATATCCCACGGCCGGCGTCTTCCCCCGTTCGGGATACCCGGCACGTACGGTGTTTTCGGTCCGGCCGGCGAGCTTCTCGCTCTTGCCGAGGACGCGCAGGGCGGCTGCCGGTCGCTGGTGGTCTTCGCCGGAGCCTGAGCCGCAAACGGCACCGATAGGCTTTGGATGTGCAGCGGTGGCGCGGGGTGCTGGAGACGCCGGATGACTGGCCCGGCGGTGTTGTGACGATCGGGTTCTTCGACGGCGTCCACCGCGGTCACCAGCAGATCATCCGCCGGGCGGTGGAACGCGCCCACCGGGCGGGACAGCTCGCGGTCGTGCTCACGTTCGACCCCCATCCGGCCGAGGTCATCCGACCGGGCAGCCATCCGGCGCTGCTGACGACGCCGGCTTTCAAGGCGGAACTACTGGAACGGCTCGGTGTCGACGCGCTGTGCGTCCAGCCCTTCACTCCCGAGTTCAGCCGGGTACCAGCGGCCGGGTTCGTCCACGACATGCTTCTGCATCGGCTGCGGCCGAGCGCCGTGGTGGTCGGGGAGAACTTCACCTATGGTCACCGGGCGGCCGGGAACCTGGAGACCCTGCGTTGCAGCGGGGTGACCGACGGTTTTGCCGTGGAGGGCGTCCGGCTGCTGCGTGCAGACGACCACGTGTTGTCTTCCACCCATATTCGAGCGTGTATTGCCGACGGCGATGTGGTTACCGCTGCGCGTGCGCTCGGCCGTGACCACCGGGTGGAGGGAATCGTGGTGCACGGCGACGCACGTGGCCGCGCTATCGGATATCCGACCGCCAACCTTGCGACCACCGCGTACGCGGCAGTGCCCGCCGACGGTGTGTACGCCGGGCATGCCGTGTGGTCGGGTAAGCGGTATCCGGCGGCGATCTCCATCGGTACCAACCCGACCTTTGACGGGACGCAGCGGCGGGTTGAGGCGTATCTCCTCGACTTCGACGACGATCTCTACGACGCTCACCTCGCGTTCGAGTTCACCGAGCGGCTGCGGCCCACTCTGCGCTTCGACTCCGTGGCTGACCTGGTTGCCCAGATGGCCGCAGACGTCCTGGCCACCCGTAAGATCATCACTCCGGCGACGGACGAGCCTTAGGTACCCGCGGGGTTGGTAAGCTTCGACACCAGACGAGTGTGGTGTGTCCGTCAGCCTGGGTGAGGCAGACCCCGGGCGCGCATCCCACCCGCAGACAGGAAGAGGTTTCGCGTGCCGCTTGCGAGCGACGTCAAGCAGAAGATCTTGTCCGAGTACGCCACGGTCGAGCGTGATACCGGATCGCCCGAAGTGCAGGTGGCGATGCTCACCCGGCGGATCAGCGACCTGACCGAGCACCTGAAGATGCACAAGCACGACCACCACAGCCGCCGTGGGCTGCTGCTCCTGGTCGGCCGTCGGCGACGGCTGCTGAATTATCTCGCCAAGACCGACATAAGCCGCTACCGGTCACTGATCGAAAGACTCGGGCTGCGGCGGTAGGAATTGTCTGACCGGGTCCGTGACGGCGCGAGCCGCCGGTCCTCGGTGGTGGTGTCCGGGTGCGCCGTGTGGCGCTCCCCGGGGGCTTCGACTGAGCGCCGGCCTCCTCGGCAAGACGGACCCGGCCGATGTGAGGAGGAATGGTTCGAGTGGAGGACCAGACAACCGCGACTGAAGCGGTTATCGACAACGGAGCGGCCGGAATCCGGACGATCCGGTTTGAGACGGGTCGGTTGGCTCGGCAGGCTGCCGGTTCGGCAGTTGCCTATCTCGGCGACACCATGGTGCTGTCCGCCACGACCGTCAGCAAGCAGCCCAAGGAGCAGCTCGATTTCTTTCCGCTGACGGTGGATGTCGAGGAGCGGATGTACGCGGCCGGGCGCATCCCCGGCTCGTTCTTCCGGCGCGAGGGTCGGCCGAGTGAGGACGCGATCCTCACCTGTCGTCTGATCGACCGGCCGCTGCGGCCGTCGTTCGTCAAGGGGTTGCGTAACGAGATCCAGGTCGTGGCAACGGTTCTCGCCCTCGATCCGGACACCCTGTACGACGTCGTCGCGATCAATGCGGCCAGCGCGTCGACCACGCTCGCCGGGCTGCCGTTCTCCGGTCCCGTCGGTGCCACCCGGGTCGGCTTTGTGGACGGGGCCTGGATCGCCTTCCCGACCCATGCCGAGCTGGAGCGGGCGACCTTCGACATGGTGGTGGCCGGCCGCGTGCTCGACGACGGCTCCGATGTTGCGATCATGATGGTTGAGGCGGAGGCGACGCCGGGTACGGTGCCGCTGCTGGCCGCGGGTGCGCAGGCGCCGACCGAGGACGTCGTGGCCGCGGGGCTGGAGGCGGCGAAACCCGCCATCCGCGAGTTGTGTCGTGCCCAGCGCGAGCTGGCCGAACGTGCGGCCAAGCCGACCCGGCAGTTCCCGTTGTTCGTCGACTACCACGACGACGTCCTTGAGGCGCTGTCGATCGCCGTCGGCGACGAACTGTCCGCAGCCCTGCGGATCGCCGGCAAGCAGGAGCGGGAAACCGAGCTGGACCGGGTCCGTTCACTGGCCGCCGAGAAGGTCGTGGGCCAGTTCGAGGGCCGCGAAAAGGAGATTGCCGCGGCCTATCGGGCGTTGACCAAGAAGCTGGTACGCCAGCGCATCATCGCCGAGGGCGTCCGTATCGACGGGCGTGGGGTCACCGAGATCCGTGAGCTGTCGGCGGAGGTCGACTTCATTCCCCGGGTACACGGATCAGCCCTGTTCGAGCGGGGCGAGACCCAGATCCTCGGCGTGACCACCCTGGCCATGCTGCGGATGGAGCAGACGGTCGACACGCTCAATCCCGACCGCACCAAGCGTTACATGCACAACTACAACTTTCCGCCCTATTCCACCGGCGAGACCGGTCGGGTCGGTTCACCGAAACGCCGCGAGATCGGCCACGGCGCACTGGCTGAGCGGGCACTGCTGCCGGTGCTGCCCAGCCGGGACGACTTCCCGTACGCCATCCGGCAGGTCTCCGAGGCGCTGGGCTCCAACGGGTCGACGAGTATGGGCTCGGTCTGTGCCAGCACGTTGTCGTTACTGAATGCCGGTGTTCCACTCAAGGCCCCGGTTGCCGGGATCGCCATGGGTCTGATCCACGAGGGTGACGAATTCGTCACGCTCACCGACATCCTCGGTGCCGAGGACGCCTACGGCGACATGGACTTCAAGGTCGCGGGCACGCGGGAGTTCGTCACCGCCCTCCAGCTCGACACGAAGCTGGACGGCATCCCCGCGTCGGTCCTCGCTGACGCGCTGGGCCAGGCCAAGGCCGCGCGGCTGGCGATCCTCGACGTCATGGCCGAAGCGATCGACGGCCCGGACGAGATGTCGACGCACGCCCCCCGGGTGATCTCTGTCAAGATCCCGGTAGACAAGATCGGTGAGATCATCGGCCCGAAGGGCAAGATGATCAATCAGATCCAGGCTGACAGCGGCGCTGAGATCACGGTCGAGGACGATGGCACCATCTACATCGGTGCGCAGGACGGCACCTCCGCGGAGAGTGCCCGGTCGGCGATCAACGCGATCGCCAACCCGCAGATGCCGGAGGTCGGGGAGCGCTATCTCGGCACCATTGTGAAGATCACAACCTTTGGTGCGTTCGTCTCCCTCACGCCGGGCAAGGACGGGCTGCTCCACGTCAGCAAGCTCAAGCAGCTTTCCGGTGGGAAGCGGGTGGAGAAGGTGGAAGAGGTGGTTCAGGTCGGCCAGAAGCTTCAGGTCGAGATCACTGAAATCGACAGCCGCGGGAAGATCAGCCTTTCTCCTGTGGCCGAGGACGCCGACAGCGTCCCGGCCGGGTCCTGACCGGCATCCCGTGAGCGGGACAGGTAGTACGACCGGGGCAGGTCTGGTGCCAGATGGCACGCTTCGCGAGGAGCTGCTGTCCGGCGCCGTCCGGCGAGCCGTGTTGCCGGGCGGGCTGCGGGTGCTGACCGAGAAGGTGCCCGCGGTCCGGTCGGTGGCTATCGGGATCTGGGTCGGCGTGGGTTCCCGGGACGAGGATCCGTTGACGGCCGGCTGTTCCCACTACCTTGAGCACCTGCTGTTCAAGGGCACGCCGTCCCGGGACGCACTCACGATCAGTTCCGCGATCGAGGCGGTCGGCGGGGAGCTCAACGCCTTCACGACCAAGGAGTACACGTGCTACTACGCACGGGTACTAGACGGCGATCTCGTCGATGCGGTTGACGTGGTCTGCGACATGATCTGTAACTCACTGATCACCGCTGCCGACGTCGCGGCGGAGCGGGGCGTGATCCTTGAGGAGATCGCCATGCACGACGACGACCCGAGCGACGTCGTGCACGATGTCTTCACCGCGGCCGTGTTGGGTGACACCGAGCTCGGCCGTCCCGTGCTGGGCACGATCGACTCCATTGAGGGCCTGGGCCGCGACACCATCGCCGACTACTACCGGTCCCGGTACACCCCGTCGGACACGGTGATCGCGATCGCCGGCAACATCGATCACGAGCGGACGCTCGCCCTTGTCGCGGCGGCGTTCGCCGACCGCCTGGGTGGGCCGGACGTCCCCGCCCCGGTGCGGGGGGGCTCCTACGCCTACCCGCAGGCCCGGGGCGTCGTGGTCAGCCAGCGTCCCACCGAGCAGGCACATGTCGTGCTCGGAACCGTGGGGATGTCACGCCGGGACCCCCGCCGGTTCGCCATGGGAATCATGTCCTCGGCGCTCGGCGGGGGAATGAGCTCACGCCTGTTCCAGGAGATCCGGGAGAAGCGGGGCCTTGCCTACTCCGTCTACTCGTTCGCGTCCCATTTCGCCGATGCCGGGCTGTTCGGCGTCTATGCGGGGTGTGCGCCCCGGCGTGCGGACGAGGTTCTCGCGCTCTGCCGCGAGCAGCTGGAGTTGATCGCGGCAGCGGGAATCACCGACGAGGAGCTCTCCCGGGCCAAGGGCCAGAGCCGAGGCTCGCTGGTACTGGGTATGGAGGACACCGGCTCGCGGATGAGCAGGATCGGCAAGAGCGAGCTCATGCACGGTGAGCTTCTGTCCGTGGACGAGGTGCTCGCCCGGGTGGACGCGGTGACCCTGGATGACGTCAAGGGTGTCGCCACCGACCTGCTGGCCCGGCCGCTCGCTCTGGGCGTGATCGGCCCCTTTGACGATCACGACTTCGCGTCCGTGGTCGCCGGGTGACCGAAACGATCCGGGTCGGTGTGCTCGGCGCCCGGGGGCGGATGGGGTCGACGGTCCGCGCGGCCGTCGACGCCGCCGACGATCTCACCCTGGTGGCGGCGGTAGATCTCGGGGACGACTTCGCCAGCCTGCGCGAGGCCGACGTGGTCGTCGACTTCACCCGGCCGGACGCCGTCATGGAGAACCTGCGATGGTGCCTGGACGCGGGCCTTCACGTGGTCGTCGGCACCTCGGGTTTTGACGGCGACCGGCTGGAGACGTTGCGCGGTTGGCTGGCCGGCACGCCGGAGCTCGGCGTGCTGGTGGCCCCGCATTTCGGTGTCGGCGCTGTGCTGATGATGCATTTCGCGGTCCAGGCGGCGCGTTTCTTCGAGTCTGTGGAGATCATCGAGATGCATCATCCCGGCAAGGTGGACGCCCCCAGCGGGACAGCGCTGCACACCGCGGAACTGGTGGCACAGGCACGGGTCCAAGCCGGTGGCGAACCGGCCGGACCGGATGCCACCGAGTCCGCATATGCAGGCGCCCGCGGCGTGCGGATCAGCGGGGTTCCCGTGCACAGTATCCGGCTTTCCGGCTTGGTCGCCCACCAGGAAGTGCTTTTTGGTGGCGCGGCCGAGACCCTGACCCTGCGTCACGACTCCTTCGATCGGACCTCGTTCATGCCAGGTGTGCTGCTCGGCGTCCGCCGGACTCCGGGACGTCCCGGCCTGACCGTGGGCCTGGAGGCCCTGCTCGAACTGTGAAGGTTCGTGTCGTTGTCGGTGTCGTGGTCGCCGCGGTCGTGTTCTATCTCGGCCTGATCGGCTGGCGAGGTGTCCAGCTGCTCACCCAGTCCAGCTGGACGGCCCGTGGGCTCGGCGTTGGCGTGCTGGCGCTGCCTGTGGTCGGGGTGGTCGTCATCCTGCGCGAGCTGGCGTTCGGGCGGGCGACCGAACGGCTGGGACGCCACCTGCCGCAGGACGATCAGTCGAGCGACGCGCTGTCCCCGTTGCCACGGCGTCCGTCCGGCCGGATCGACCGGACCGCGGCTGACGAGGCCTTCGACCGTCGGCGCGCGGACGTCGAGGCGCAACCACGGGATTGGCGGACCTGGTACCGGCTCGCGGTCGCCTACGGCGATGCCGGCGACACCCGTCGGGGGCGCGCTGCGATGCGCCACGCAATCGCTCTGGAACGTATCCAATCTGCCGTGTGATCTCGATACGTTTCGGGGATGAGCGCGGGCGTCATCTACGGAATTGATCTTGGGACCACCTACAGCTGCGTTGCCCGGGTGAACAGATCGGGCGATCCCGAGGCGATTGCGCTGTCCGGCGGGGTGACCACGATGCCGAGCGTTGTGCTCTTCGTCGGTCCCGATGACTATGTCACCGGTGAACCCGCCCGCCAGCTCGCCCGCGCCCGCGCGGATGACGTCTGCGCGCTGGTCAAACGCCGGATGGGCGATGGTGACTGGCGCTTTGTGACGTCCGGGCGGGCGTGGTCCGCGCCGGCGGTGAGCAGCCTCATTCTGCGGGCGCTCGTCAGCGACGCAGCCTTCGCCGGTGGCGAGCCCATCCGTGACGCGGTCATCACCGTGCCGGCGTACTTCGGCGACGAGGAACGGCGGGCCACGGTCCTCGCCGGGCAGTACGCGGGCCTGTCGGTCGTTGACGTCATCAACGAACCGACGGCGGCGGCGCTCTCCTACGGTTTCGCCCGTTTCGACTCCGACGCGACCTTCGCCGGTCGCACGGCCCAGGAGGAGGTGGCGCTCGTCTACGACCTCGGCGGCGCCACGTTCGACGTGACCGTGGTCGAGCTCGCCGACCGCCGGATCTCGGTGGTCGCCATCGACGGCGACCACCGACTCGGCGGGGCCGACTGGGACGAAGCGCTCGCCCGGTACCTGTCCAGGCAGTTCCTGGACGCGCATCCGGGCGCCGCGGACCCGCTGGCCGACGCAGCGGCCGCCCAGGTCCTGCTATTGGCCGCTGAACGGACCAAACGCGAGCTCGGCGACCGGATGGAGACCACGGTTGCCGTCGAGCACGATGGACGCGTGCTGAAGGCGGTGGTGACGCGGGGAGATCTTGAACGGTTGACGGCCGGGCTGCTGGAGCGGACCGTGACCCTCACCCGCTCGGTACTCGCCGCGGCCAGGGCGCGGGGCGTCTCCCGGCTGGACCGCGTGCTGCTGGTCGGAGGTTCCGCCCGGATGCCGGCGGTGGCCCGCCGACTCGGCGCGGAACTCGGCGTGCCGGTCGAGCTGTGTGACCCCGACCTCGCGGTGGCCAAGGGCGCGGCTCTCTACGGGGAGAAGAAGGCCATCGAGCGCCTGGTCCTCGCGGACCTGGTGTCACGGGGGCAGCTCGCCGACGGCGCGGCGTCGGATGCCGCCGCGCCCGCGGACCTGGCCGCGGCCTGCAGGCGTCTTGCGGCAGCCTTCGGGATCACTGCCGAACGGGTCCGGCGTACCGTCGAGGTCCAGCTGGTCAACGTGGTCTCCCGCGGCTTCGGAGTGTTGGCGCTCGACCGTTTCGGTGAACGCTGCGCGGTATTCCTCGTCCACCGCAACGACCGGCTACCTGTGGTGGTCCGGCGCAACTTCGGTACCGTCCGTGATGATCAGGATACCGTCACGCTGCAGGTGGTCGAACAGGGCAGCGGCGTCGAGTCGACCCGGATCGAGGATTCCATGATCGTTTCCCGGGCGGAGATCACCGGGATCCCCCCCGGCTTCCCGGCCGGCACCCCCATCGAGATCATTTTTCGGATGGGATTCGACGGTGTTCTCGATGTGACCGCGTTGCACGAAGGTGTGGCCGACCGTCGCCTGACCGTGCGGGTGGAGACCACCGCGGCCCTGAGCCAGGCCGATGTCGCCCGGGAACGCGACGCGGTGGCCCGCTTGCGTCGGCGGTAGAGCTGACCGGGCACGAGCGAGGGTCGGTACGGTGTGGGCATGCGCGTGCAGGTCATCGCCCAGACGCAGTTCACCCCGCCGGCCGACGTCGACTGGAGCACCGACGTCGACGGCGGCCAGGCGTTGGCGGAGTTCGCCGGCCGGGCCTGCTACCAGAGTTGGTCGAAGCCGAACCCGGCCACGGCGACGAACGCCGGCTACCTGCGGCACATCCTTGATGTCGGGCACCTGTCGGTGCTGGAGCACGCCACCGTGACGATGTACATCACCGGGGTTTCCCGTAGCCTCACCCACGAGCTCGTCCGGCACCGCCACTTCTCCTACAGCCAGCTGTCGCAGCGTTATGTGCCCGCGCATGGCACCGCGGTGGTCGAGCCCGATGTCATCGCCGAGGATCCGCGGTTGCACGAGCTGTTCACCGAGGCCACCGCCACGGCTCTGGACGCCTACGGAAAGCTCCTGGAGGGGCTGGCGAAGCACTTCGCCGACGTGGCGGTACCGACGTCCCGGCGTAAGCAGGCCCGCCAAGCCGCCCGGGCTGTTCTGCCCAACGCCACCGAGACCCGGATCGTGGTGACCGGGAACTACCGGGCGTGGCGGCACTTCATCGCTATGCGGGCGAGCGAGGCCGCCGACACCGAGATTCGGGCACTGGCCATTGCCGTGTTGCGTGAGCTTCAGCAGCTGGCACCCAATGTTTTCAGCGACTTCGGGGTGACCAGCCTCGACGATGGAACCGAGATAGCCCTCAGCCCGCTGGCAGAAGGAGACGACGCATAACACATGTCCCCCGATGAGCTCCGGCGTATACACGCCTACTGGCGGGCGGCGAACTATTTGTCGGTCGGCCAGATCTACCTGCTGGACAACCCGCTGCTGCGCGAGCCGCTGCTGCCCGAGCACGTCAAGCGCCGGCTGCTCGGCCACTGGGGTACGACCCCGGGGCTCAACCTGATCTACGCGCACATGAACCGTGTGATCAAGGCGAACGATCTTAATGCGATCTACGTTATCGGGCCGGGCCACGGCGGTCCGGCCATCGTGGCGAACGCGTACCTGGAGGGCACGTACTCCGACGTCTACCCCTCGATCAGCCGGGATGCCGACGGAATGCGCAGGCTGTTCCGCCAGTTCTCCTTTCCCGGTGGTATCCCGAGTCATGTCGCGCCCGAGACTCCCGGTTCGATCCACGAAGGCGGCGAGCTCGGATACGTCCTCACCCATGCCTTCGGCGCAGCGTTCGACAATCCGGACCTGCTGGTCTGCGCGGTCGTCGGGGACGGCGAAGCCGAGACCGGGCCGCTGGCGGCGAGCTGGCACTCGAACAAGTTCCTGAACCCGGCCCGGGACGGCGCGGTGCTGCCGATCCTGCATCTCAACGGCTACAAGATTGCCCAGCCGGCCGTGCTCGCGCGCATTCCCGAGGCCGAGCTCGACCAGCTCATGCGTGGGTACGGATATCATCCATACCATGTCAACGGCGGGGACCCCGCCGAGGTCCACCAGCGGTTCGCCGCCGTCCTCGACACGGTGGTCGCGGAGATCGAGGAGATCCAGGAGCGGGCCCGGGCGCACGGCGATTCCACCCGTCCGCTGTGGCCGATGATCGTTTTGCGCACACCGAAGGGCTGGACCGGCCCCGGTGTCGTGGACGGTGTCCCGGTCGAGGGCACCTGGCGTGCCCACCAGGTGCCGGTCTCCCACGTCCACGACAACCCCGAGCACCTCGCGGTGCTGGGGGAGTGGCTGCGCAGCTACCGGCCCGAGGAGCTGTTCGACGCAGCGGGCCGGCTTGTCGCCGAGCTTGCCGACCTCGCCCCGGTGGGCGACCGGCGGATGAGCGCCAACCCGCACACCAACGGTGGCGAGCTGCTGCGCGACCTCGCGCTGCCGGACTTCCGCACCTACGCCGTGGATGTGACGGTGCCCGCAAAGGCGTCCAGTGAAGCCACCCGGGTCCTCGGTGGATTCCTGCGGGACGTGATGGCGGCGAACTCGACGACGTTTCGGGTGATGGGTCCGGATGAGACGGCGTCCAACCGTCTCGGAGCGCTGTTCCAGGTCACATCCCGCGCCTGGAATGCCGAGATCGTTGACGGTGACGACGATCTCGCACCGGACGGCCGGGTCATGGAGGTGCTGTCCGAGCACCTGTGCCAGGGCTGGCTGGAGGGATATCTCCTCACCGGACGGCACGGCTTCTTCTCGTGTTACGAGGCGTTCATCCACATTGTCGACTCGATGGTGAACCAGCACGCGAAATGGCTGAAGACGACCCGTGACATCCCGTGGCGGCGCCCCATCGCGTCCCTGAACTACCTCCTCACCAGCCATGTCTGGCGGCAGGACCACAACGGCTTCTCCCATCAGGACCCGGGCTTCATCGATCATGTGGTCAACAAGAAGGCGGAGATAATCCGCGTGTATCTCCCGCCGGATGCGAACACGCTGTTATGCGTCGCGGATCACTGCCTACGAAGCCGGCATTACATCAACGTCATCGTCGCTGGAAAGCAGCCGGCGTTGAACTACCTGTCGATGGATGCGGCGGTCGCCCACTGTACCCGCGGCATCGGTATCTGGGACTGGGCCAGCAATGATGACACCGATATGCCGGATGTCGTCATGGCCTGCGCCGGTGACATTCCGACCCTGGAGACGTTGGCCGCGGTCGACATCCTCCGGCAGGATTTCCCCGAGCTGAAGGTCCGGGTCGTCAACGTCGTCGACCTGATGCGTCTGCAGGATGAGTACGAGCATCCGCACGGCATGTCCCACGCCCGGTTCGATGCGCTCTTCACCGCCGACCGCCCGGTCATCTTCGCCTACCACGGTTACCCCTGGCTGATCCACCGCCTGACGTACAGACGGACGAATCACCGGAACCTGCACGTCCGCGGGTATATCGAAGAGGGCACGACCACCACGCCGTTCGACATGGCGATGATGAACAATCTCGACCGCTTCCATCTGGTTATGGACGTCATCGACCGGGTTCCGGCCCTGGGCG
>NZ_CAUVXO010000005.1:29915-30923 GCF_963555865.1 Protofrankia sp. Cr1 | reverse complement strand
GACCCGTTGAGACTGGCCGGTGCCGTGAACGTCCTGGTGGTCAACGCGGGGTCGTCCAGCCTGAAACTTCGCCTCCTCGGGCCGGATGACGCCGTGCTGGCTGCGGTCGACCTCGGTGCCCGTGCGGGCCGCCCGGACCCGGACGAGGTCCGCACGGCGCTCGGTGACCTGACCCGGCTGGGCACACTGCGCGCGGTCGGGCACCGGATCGTGCACGGCGGAACAGCGTTCGTCGATCCGGTCGTCGTCACCGACCGGGTGACCAGGGAGCTGACCGCGCTGACCGCACTGGCGCCGCTGCACCAGCCGGCGGCGCTGGCGGCGCTGGCCCAGGTGCGAGCCGCGGTGCCCGACGTCGTGCAGGTTGCCTGCTTCGACACCGCCTTTCACGCCCGGATGCCACCCGCCGCGACCACCTACGCGGTGCCGGCGCACTGGCGTGATCATCTCGGCGTGCGCCGCTACGGCTTCCACGGCCTGTCCCACGCGTATGCGGCCCGGCGGGCGGTGGCGTTGACCGGCGGACGTCGGGTGGTCACGGCTCACCTCGGGTCGGGGGCATCGCTGGCCGCCGTCCGCGACGGTGTCGGTATCGATACGACCATGGGGTTCACCCCGTTGGAAGGTCTGGTGATGTCCACCCGTTCCGGCACGGTCGACCCGGGCCTGTTGCTGTGGTTGCAGACGTCGGTCGGCATGTCCGCGGATGATCTCACCGACGCTCTGTTCCATCGGTCGGGTCTGTTCGCGCTCGCCGGCACCGCCGACATGCGTGCCGTCGTCGACCGTGCCACCGCAGGCGAGGCCGACGGCTCGCTGGCCCTGGCGGTCTACCTGCACCGGCTGCGCGCGCAGATCGCGGCGATGGCCGCAGCCCTCGGCGGACTCGACACGCTGGTCTTCACCGGCGGCGTGGGGGAGCGCTCCCCGGTGGTGCGTGCCGGCGCGGTGGCCGGGCTCGGCTTTCTCGGCGTGGCTGTCGACCCCGCGCGCAACGAGGCCCATACC
>NZ_CAUVXO010000005.1:28431-29476 GCF_963555865.1 Protofrankia sp. Cr1 | reverse complement strand
CTGGTCAACGTTGAGGACCGCCGTGATGGAGTCCTGAAGGTGAAGGGGTTCGCCGGCCCACTGTGGAGTGATCGAGGTGGGGTGGATGTGCGTGGTGGCATCCTTGAGTCGGGTGAGAGGTTCACAATCGGCAGTGGTGGGGTGTTGGGATGGAATGACGGTTCCATCGGGTTTACGTACGGTGATGGTTTGGTCGGGATTGATGATTATGGTGAGCCCTGCTTCGTGTAGGGCATGGTGGTGGTGGCTGCAGATCAGGACGAGGTTGTCAAGGTCAGTCCGGCCGCCGTCGGCCCAGTGGATGGCGTGGTGGGCGTGCAGCCATCTGGTGTGGTCGCAGCCGGGGAACTGGCAGGTGCTGCGATCGCGAGCTTCCAGTAGGCGACGCAGCGCTTTCGGGACGGTGCGGTGGCGGCGTCCGGCGTTCGGATTGGCCACAGTGGCGTCGCAGGCGAGGCGCCGGATGGTTTCCGGGTGCAGCGCGATGCCGGGTTCGACGTCGCCGCGCGCATCCTCGGGCGGGGTTTCGCTGGTCAGGAGGGCTTGGTCGACGTGGATGTTGACGGTCCAGCGGGCGGGGTCGGCCAACTGGGGTGCCTCGTTGCTGAGGAAGCCGGCAGCCACGGCTGCGAGCGCGTCAGCGTTTCCAGCCCGGTCGCGGGGAGGAGGCGTCTCCGTGGTTTCTCCTTCGGTGAGGCTGGTGTGAGCGGCGTCGATCGCTTTGATCAGGAGCGCGCCGTCCTCAGGTTCGAGGCGGGCGTGGACGACGAGGCTGCCGTCGTCGTCCCATCGCCAGAAGCAGGCACGTCGGGCGCGTCGGGCGGCGACTTGCTCCAGCCCGTCGGCGCCGCGTAGACGGGTGTAGGCGGCGACGAGTCGCTCAAGCTGGCCAGCCGTGGCGTGCGTGGCCTGGCGGACCCATTCGGCCTCGGTGTCGACGTCTGCGACGCGGCTGATGGCACGGACCTTGGCGTAGGACAGCCGACCGGCAGCGAACGCCTCCCGCAACGCGGGGAGCTGTTCGAGGGCATGCCCGACGCGCAGA
>NZ_CAUVXO010000005.1:27548-28041 GCF_963555865.1 Protofrankia sp. Cr1 | reverse complement strand
TGTTCGTAGCCGGTGCGCAGGCCGACGCCACATTTCCAGGACAGCCAATGTGCGCATGAGCGGATGCCGACCCCGCTCCAGCCTTCGCGGCGGTCGAACGCAGCCACGGTCAGCAGCCAGGCGCACATGGCCGCCGAGATCCGCCCGGCCCAGGCGCAGATCTCGGATTCGAGCTGGTGGAGGGGGGCAGACTCCACATCGATTTCGAACATGCATTCGATTATGGGTCGGTTCCAGCTGTTCCGCAAGGGGTTGCGCGCGCCGGGCCCGGACGTTGCGCTCCGCGGAACACAATCTCTGCTCCGGCGCTTTCATGCCTGTCTGTCCGGTACGGGTATTGTCGCTCGCTGTGGTCACATTGCCGCCCCTCGGTCCGGGCAACGCCGGGCGTTGGCGGCGGTGGAGCGGCCGTGACGGTCGGGAGACCGCGAGGTTCCTCGACATCACCGATATCGATGACATCACCGCGACGCTGTTGGCTCCGCCACCGGAG